>QHXG01000109.1:14903-17334 GCA_003222845.1 Acidobacteriota bacterium
AATTAAGGAGCGTGACAAGAACGGCCACGGAACTCACGTAGCCGGAACCGCCGCCGGAAATGGATTATCTTCGCCGACTCCAGGCACGTACGCGGGCATGGCTCCCGAAGCCGATCTCGTCATCGTCAAAGCCAGCCGCCAGAATGATGGCAACGATTCCTTTCGTACTACCGATATCATCAACGCCATGCAGTTCGTCCAACAGAGAGCCGCGGAACTGAACGAGCCATTTGTCATCAACCTCAGTCTAGGCGGACAAGCCGGCCCACATGACGGGACGAATCCCGACGAGCGGGCGATCGATACGCTGGTTAACAGCGGACCCGGTCGCGCAGTCTGCGTGGCAGCAGGCAATGAAGGGAACTTACGCATCCACGCCAACGCAACCATTCCGGGGGGTGGAAGCCAAACGCTGTACGTTAACGTGAACGGTGCGGCTGATTTCATCGACCTCTACCAAAGTCATTCCGACCGTTTTAGCGTAACGATAACTCGCCCCGATGGAGTTACGTTGGGTCCCGTCCCTTACGGTCCCGACTCACAGGCGTCGGATGAGTATCTGCAGCTGTTCAACGTCAACGATGACAAGGGAGACACCGATCCTGCTAACGATCAACCCGATATCTTCATCCTCTTCAAGCCTGGGGCACCCAATGGCATGTGGAAGATTACGCTTCAAGATGCCGACGGCAATCCGAATCAATCGTACGATGCATGGGGGAATGGTGACTTATACTTCCTCGACTCCGTTGACAACTTCCACTTAATCGCTTCACCAGGTAACTCGCGAGAGGCAATCACGGTGGGAGCTTTCATAACGCGAGGCGTGATGCCGATCGGAACCGCTGCCAGGTTCACTAGTCTGGGCCCAACCGCCGATGGACGTCGAAAGCCGGAGATAAGTACACCCGGTCTTTATGTTTATTCTGCGCGCTCCACAGATATTATTGATCCAAACTTCGGAAGAATTCTGAGCGGAGCCGACGCACCAACTGACAGCGTGCATTACACCGGATTGGCTGGAACCAGCATGGCCACGCCGGTTACAACGGGAGCGGCAGCGCTGTTCTTCGAGTTAAATCCCGCATCGACGAGTGAGCAAGTTAAAGAGGCTATCAAAACTACCTCAATTCAAGACTTCTCTTACAGCGATCCGGATATCCCCTGGAATGCCGCTCTGGGGTATGGGAAACTGAACATTGCTGCTGCTATGCAGTTAGGAACGACTTCCGTTTACACAATCTCCGGACACGTGAGCCAGACTCTCGGCACAGTGGCTATAACCCTCAGCGGTTCTCAGTCTACAGTCGCAAGTCTCGACGTCTATGGAAATTACAGGTTCAATAATTTGCCTGCTGGTGGAACCTACACGATAACGCCATCGATTGTCAGCGGACCCTACCAATACACTTTTTCACCGCCGAGCTACACATTCTCAAATCTAAGTGCGAATCAACTCGCTAGTTTTTCCTCAAGTTTGGTGACTCATAAAATCAGCGGACATATCACCAATCCCAGCGGAAAAGGAGTCAGCGGCATCGAAGTGCGCGCCAACGGGAGTGCTCCGCCCGCCTTGACGGACGATAATGGATATTATCTGATTTCCAATCGAGCGGCAGGTTTGCCTTACCACTTATCTGCGTGGGGTCCGGGTTACGTCCTTGCGCCAAATGACCAATACCTGGAGACGCTGATTAAGGATGAGACCGTTAACTTCACTGCTAGGCGATGGTGCATCATCAGTGGGATGGTGACCGATCAAACCGGGAGTCCTATTAGCTCAGCAGTCGTACGTTCAACGGATCAGTTTGCGCCGTTCGTCGTAACTGACTCCAACGGCTCATTTCGTTTGTATGGTGCCCGGGAAGGAGACAATTACGCGGTCATGGTTTCCGCATCGGGTTATACGTTCACTCCAAACGGAACCGTGATTGCGAAGGTCGATGGAGACAAGACGGTGAATTTCGTCGGGCGCCGAGCTTCACCTACCTACGCAATCTCAGGTTATGTTCGCGATGCAAGCGGTTACGGTGTAGCGGGTGTAGCACTACAGCTTACCGGCTCATTAACTGGGGAGGCACTGACTGATTCGAACGGGTCGTATCGGTTCGAGAGTAACAATACTGGTGGAAACTACAGCGTCACGCCAGTAGCTAACGGCTCGAGATTCACTCCCGCGACGAGAGGCATTACAAACCTCTCTAGTGACGTGGGACTCGACTTTACGTTGGCGAATAATCCCATAGATGCTTCGGTCACGTTCGTCACTCAAGGATATAGAGATTTCTTGAACCGTGAACCAGATGCGAACGGCCTCACATTCTGGACCAATGAGATAACGTCCTGTGGTGCGAACGCGGCCTGCGTTGAGGCCAAGCGCGTCAATGTCTCGGCCGCGTTCTTCCTTTCAATTGAATTCCAACAGACTGGG
>QHXG01000476.1 GCA_003222845.1 Acidobacteriota bacterium
ATTCTTGCGGGCCGCTTCTTCCACCTGCTCGATGCCCTTTGCCACGCCGCCAAGCAAATAGACAAATCGGGTCAGATTCTTGATTTGATCGGCCACCCGCGTAGCGCCATTCGTTCTTGCTTCAGCGCCGGGCCGGGGAGATGTTTTCTGCGTTTTCGCGGACTGCGTTCCACGTTTGGTTGTACGCGAGCGCGTCTGTGCGAACACGGCAGTCGAAAGTAACAGGATGCAGATCGGGACGATAAGCTTTTTCATCATTCGCTCCTTCAAGTCTCACGCGGCCTTTTCGTCAAGCGTGCGTCATCAACTCCTCACGCGTCAAGCCGAGCGATGCCGATCCCTACCGGCCGTTAGAGTACATACTTTAGTTGGGTTGTTGGTCATTTATCATTCCCAAAAAAAGTCCAACTAGAATTGGTACTCTAACCCCGTTCGGCTTTGCATCACGTGCGCTGTTACAATTCCGCGTCCTGCGCGATTACATTCGCCCGCCACGGGGACCTGACATGCGACAGCGAACTCTGAGAGTCGAACAACTCGGGCGCGTTGAATACAGCGCGGCGCTCGAAATTCAGAAGCAAACCGAGCGCGCAGTCTTGACGGGCTCACAAGCAGACACGCTGCTCCTCTTAGAGCATCCGCACACGCTTACGTTGGGCAGGCGCGCGGCCCAGAATGGGATCATCGCGCCAGAGACGATTCTGCGCGAGCGCAACGTGACGGTGTTCGAAACGAATCGCGGCGGCAAAGTGACTTATCACGGGCTGGGGCAAATCGTCGGCTATCCGATTATCAATCTGAGTCCGGATCGCGAGGATGTGCATCGTTATGTGCGCGATCTGGAAGCGGTTTTGATTCGCACGATGCAGGATTTCAACATCGAAGCCTTTCGCATCGAAGGCCTGACCGGCGTACACACGTCACGTGGAAAAGTCGCGGCGATTGGCGTGCACATTGCGCGCTGGGTGACAACGCACGGATTCGCGCTGAACGTGAATACTGACCTCAGCTACTTCAATTTGATCATTGCGTGCGAAGGTGAGGCCGTGACTTCGATAAAAGAGATCCTGGGGCGTGAAGTTGAGATGGGTGCAGTTGAGGATCGGATCGCCGAACGCTTCGCTGAAGTTTTTGGAATGGATATGAATGGCCACGAAAAGGCACAGAAAGCACAAAACATGGAAAGCGCCCTTGTATCGATCTCTTGAAGTGCCTTCAGTCTTATCTGGTTTGTGCCTTTTGTGCTTTTTTGTGGCTTAATCTCGGTTTCTGATGCTGACACTCGAACTTATCAAAGAAGCGGCCGCGCGCATAGCTGGCCGAGTCCACCGCACGCCAGTCATGACTTCGCGCTCATTCAACGAAGTCGCCGGCCGCGAAGTTTTTTTCAAATGCGAAAACCTCCAGCGCGCCGGCGCATTCAAAGCCCGCGGTGCTACCAACAAAATTCTGGCGTTGACCGACGATGAAAAGAGACGTGGCGTCATCGCGGTTTCTTCCGGTAATCACGCGCAGGCGGTCGCGCTCGCTGCCAGAGAAGCCGGGATTCGCGCCGTCGTCTGCATTCCCGACGACGCACCAAAGATGAAGGTTGCCGGGATGCGCTCGTACGGCGCGGACATTCGCGTCTTCGATCGCCAAAAAGATGATCGTGATGCTTTCGGGCGTGAGATCGCGGAACGCGAAGGTCTTGTTATGATTCCGGCCTATGACGACTATCTGATCATGGCGGGCCAGGGCACCTGCGGATTGGAGTTGCTGGAAGAAGTTCCGGATCTTGATTGCGTTCTCACACCATGCAGCGGCGGTGGATTGTTTGCCGGCGTCAGCACGGCCGCGAAATCAATCAAGCCTTCGATTAAATGTTTCGCTGTCGAACCGGAGACCGCAAACGATACGCAGCAATCAGTCGCCAAAGGTGAACGCGTCAAGATCCCACCGCCCCCGACCATCGCCGACGGTCTGCGGGTGCAGACGCCGGGTGCGCTCACCTTTCCGATCACTCGCGCGAACGCCGATGAGGTGTTGACCGTAAGTGATGAAGAAATAATCTCGGTGATCCGGTTCATGCTGTTTCGGATGAAGTTGTTAGTTGAACCTTCAGGAGCTGCCGCTGCCGCCGCTGTTTTTGCAGGAGTGATCCCGAACGGTTGCAAGCGTATCGGCGTAGTGCTATCAGGTGGTAATATTGATGGCGACATGCTTTGCCGAGTAGTTATTAGGGAGCACTAGATTCAAGCGAAGGAGCGATCGATGATGAGCCTTCTATTTCTTCTTGATATAAGACCCGGTCCAGCGCCCGTCGCGGGTGTCGGTGGTTTGATACTTCTCGCCGTTCTGGTTCTGATTTTCGCTGCCGCGTTGATTGTTGGGTTTGTTTTTCTGCTAAAACAATTGAAGCGAGCCAGCGGTAGCACGCTTAGTAAAAAGCTCCGCGGGCTGAGGTTCACCCGCTTCATGCTTGGCGATGTTTGCCTCTCTTTTGATGAAATCTCAGCTAATGCTATTTCAAATCAGAGTCCCGCAGGAGACATCGTTAACTCAAGGCCTCCTCAGTAGATTTTCAACCAAGCAATCCAAACCAACCGTAAGCATTTAGAACTTCGCCACCGAGAAACGAAGCCAGATTCGCAATTATTATCGCCGCGAAATCCTGCCACATCGAAGCCTTTCCCAATTGCTCGGTTTCGCCGTAAGCCAGCCAGAACAAAATGCACTCAGCCACCGGGGCGAACGTTTCCGCGACGATCAGATAGATGACCCGCGAGGCATTCGCAAACGCCAGCGGCATGACGAGCACGACGATTGGATAAGTGCAGGCCGTCAGCCAGACTCCCGCGAACAGTCGGCGCTTGATCGAGTGCCGACAGGACAGGCCGATGATGAGAATCGGTGTCTCGATCAGAATTGAAAAGAGATAACCGAATGGAAAGAAGCGCCAGAGATCGGAAGCAGACATCTTGAGAGTTGATCCGTTTTGAGGCTTTGCCGCCTGATAGCCTTCCCGCACATCAGGCGGCGAAGCCGCTAACTTTTGGCAATCAAATCATGCGTAGCAAGAATGGCGCTTCAGCCAACACGTGCGCCATGGCCACAGTAAAATAGACATCGCGTGTTACCGAATAGTTGAGGAAGAAGCTTACCCACAACAACGCCACGATGAAGAGGCTGAAAACGAGCACGACCCCAATTGATTTCGGAAAGCCGCGGGGATGTTGGGCCAGAGGAATCGTTTTCACATTCCACAACGCGCCGGTCGCACCGATCAGCGGCAGCGCAATGATCCACACTCCGTAATGCAGCATCTCCAGAAAGACGTGCATTGATACCAGCATATGACTCGAAACGTTCGGCAGCAGCTGCGCGCCGGCGTGTTGCGTAATTCGCCAGAACAAGCCGTTGTCATCCGCCAGCGATGTCGCGCGTCCAAGTTGCCAACTCATAGCGATAATGAAAAGGGGAAGCAGCAACAGGCAGCGCCGATACGTTGACAGCCATTCCGGTTTAGTTCGCCGCAAATGCCGATCAAAAAACCATAGCGCAACCAGCGGATGCGCGTAGACGATTGCCAGACTGAACAACTCAGGCCTTAACCAATTCAAAGCGCAAAGCGTAAAGATGATCGGGACCGCCCAGGACCAGTCGCGCCGGTAATTCTGTTTGCCTCGCAAAATAATCAGCGCGCCGATCCACAACAACATGCACGTATTCCACGTGGCGATCGCAATCGACCAGTTCACGCCCGACAAGAGATTCGTGTAATAGAGAGCGGGAAGAGAAATGTAGGCGAGCGTGAGAAAGAATATACCGCCGAACGCCACGGCGAAGAAGTTCCGCGAGCGGCCGAACCTCACCGGCAGACGCATCAGGAAATAGCGCAGCTCGAACCAGTTGTGCGGGCCGGCAAACAGGAAGACCGTGACGATCGACATTTGCAGCGGCAGCCAACTCGATAAGGCCGCAGACAAGCAAGCGCTGCCAACCAAGATCGCAGCAAAAGTTTTCGCGGAGACGCGCGTTTGTCCGCTCGCCCGTCGCTGCCATGCTGCTAACGAAAGATTTTCCGCTCGTTCCATTCTGGAGCGCACGCATCCTGCGTGCGGTACGCGGGCATCCTGCCC
>QHXG01000477.1 GCA_003222845.1 Acidobacteriota bacterium
CGAGCCAACCGACGTGCGTTCGGCTGGGCGTGGAAGCGCGGATGTCACGGTGAACGGACAGCGCACCAGCAACAACAGTGTGTCGTTGCAGGGAATCAACGTGAACGATTTCAACCTTGCTCACTTCGACACGGTGCCGCTGCCGAATCCAAATACGCTGCAAGAGATGAAAGTTGCGACCTCGCTCTACGATGCTTCGCAGGGAAGCAAAGGCGGCGGCGCGTTGGGCTTGGTAATCAAGTCGGGCGAGAAGAATTTTCATTGGGAAGGTTACTGGTCGCATCGCAACGATGCTCTTAACGCCAACGAGTTCTTCTTCAACCGGCAAGGCAAGAAGCGCGGCCGCTTGCTGCAAAATGTTTTCGGCGGCGACGGCAGTGGGCCAGTTCCGAAACTCGGCGGCTTCTGGTTTTTCAACTATCAGGGAGTACGCGCGCGCAATGGAATCGATCCTTCCGGCTCTGTGGTCACGCCGACGATTGCCACCTTTCCGCGAAATGCGGACGGCACGACTTCGGCCGCACTGCTGGCCGGCGGAACTTATCCGGGGCAGACCGTCGGTTTGACGGCAGCCCAGATCGATCCGATAGCGGTAAATATTTTGAATCTTAAGAGCAATATCTATGGCGGTGCGTTTTTGATTCCGCGGCCTGGGCAAGGTGGTTGCAGCAATCCCACAGTGGGCGCTACGCAGACTACCTTTACCTGCACCTTCAACGGCATCGCTCCGGTGAAGGATAACCAGTACACGATTAGTTACGATCGCGACATGCGCGGGGCGAAAGATCACATCGCGGGACGTTGGTTCTGGGATGAAGGCGCCGCAAGGAGGCCGCTTGGCACGGCCAGCAATCTGGCTTTTCCACGCACAGACACGCAGTGGAATCGTTTTCTGGCGATCACCGAGACGCATAATTTTGGCCCAACGAAAGTCAATGAGCTGCGCTTCGGTTTCAGCCGGTTCCTGTTTGCCAACATTCCTACCGATCTTATCAATGTCGCGGATGTCGGTGCGCAGCGTGGTAACAGCACACAGTTTCCGGGAATCTATCAATTCGCGATCGGAGGCCTGTTCTCGCTGGGGACCGGAGTTAACGACGATCGGGGAACGGTCTCGAATACCTTTAACCTCGTCGACACGTTCTCCATGACGCATGGTGGGCATACTCTACGGTTTGGTGGCGAGGGAGTTCAATACCAATTGAATCGCTTCAACAACTTTGCCGTTAGAGGATCGCTTACGACCGCGGCCACGACCGGAACCGGCAATGCCTTTACAGCGTTTCAGAATTTTCTTCAGGGGCGCGTCACCTCAATCCAATCAGCCTTTGGCGATCCGGCGCGAAACTTCATCGCGACGGACTTCGCGGGTTTCGCTCAGGATGATTATCGTTGGTCGCCGCGCTTGACGTTCAATATAGGTCTGCGTTGGGAAGGCATGAGCTTTGGCCACGATAAACTCTTCCGCGCCGGTATTTTCGATCCCGGCCTAGCGGCCCAGGGTAAGAACCCGTTCCTGTTTCCGGCAAAGGTAAATCTCGCCGGCTTCACGGGAACACCGGGAGTGAAGGATTGCGCGTTGGCGAGCTGCTTTGATGGCAACAACTTTGCTCCGCGGTTTGGTTTTGCATGGGACATGTACGGTAACCAGAAGATGGTGCTGCGCGGCGGTTACGGCCTCTACTATCAGCGGCTCTCAAATCAAAACATTCTGCAGAACTCGTTGGCAGCGCCATTTACTGTGCAGCCACTCTCCAGCACCACCACCCCCACTTCATTCCAATTGGCGAATCCTTTCGCCAGTATCCCGCCGCCATCGGCAATCGCGACTGCTTTCATACCGCAGGCCAGTCGCTTTGCAGGGCTGCGGCGCATCACCGGCTCTGGTCCGCTGGATGTTAACGATCCGGGAGTCGGTCCGATCTTTGTGAATGAAGCCGGACAAGCCTGTGCGAACTTCGGTGGTACGGCGACGAATTGCTCCATCAACCTGGCGTCGTTTACCAGCGTGCCCTCGCATGCCTACACGCCTTATACGCAGCAGTGGAATCTCACGATTCAGCGTGAATTGTGGAAAGGCTGGGCCGCGGAGGTTGGGTACGTTGGGTCACATTTTGTTGGCGGCTTAGGCATTTGGGATCCTTTCCTCGCAGTGGTTGCGGGTCCTTCAAATCCGGTGACGGTGAAAGACATCAACGGTAATAGCTACACGATTACGACTAACTCGGTAAACAACGAAGCACTGCGCCACCAGATCCTTGGCCTCTCGCGAACGCGCGGCGCTCGCTACTCAGGCAACATCGGCTTTGCTACTTACAACTCTTTGCAAGCGACGTTGTCGCGCCGGTTGAGCCGCGGCATGTACTTCCAGGCGGCTTACACTTTCTCGAAGACAATCGACAACGTCAGTGGCTCATACAGCACGGATGAGTTAAACGCCACTCGTAGTGGCCAAGGAGGCGGAAATATCCTCAATAACTCAATGCTTTCGCTGAGAAACAAGGCCCGAGGGGATTTTGACCGTCCGCACCGGCTGGTCGTGAGCTACTCCTACGATATTCCCGTGCCGAAGAATAGTTTCTTCCACAATCAGTTCTTCCGTGGATGGGGCATCAGTGGCATTGTCACTTATCAGAGCGGCCTGCCGTTCTCGATTCTCGATAGCACATCTGGGGGAGCATTTGGAGCGACAGGCATTGGAACGGGCACGCTACTCTGTCGGCCGGTGGCCGAGCAGGTAGTGAGTTCACTCACTCCAGGCTGCACGCCAGGTACCGTCACCACCGTACAACAGATATACACGACAGGTTCGATTGGGAGCCGGATTGACCATTTCCTCAATCCGAACTTCGTCAGCCAGGCGCCACTGGTTCCTAACGGCGCGACTGGAGCGAGTGGTTATGGGGACCTTCCCAGAAATTCATTCCGTGGACCAATGCAACAGAACTGGGACTTCTCGCTCATCAAGAGCTTTCACATAAAAGAGGGTCACGCGTTCCAGGCTCGCATGGATGTCTTCAACCTGTGGAACCATCCGATATTCCGGTTCCCATCGACCGTGCAGATTGCAACACCGGCGAGCTTCGGACAGATCACTGATACGGCAGTCCCGGCTCGGTTGATTCAGTTCGGGCTCAGCTACAAACACTGATAGTTTTTCCGTCGCGTCGGTGTGCGATGGACTTTCACGCCGGGCGGTCTCACGATCGCCCGGCAATTTTCTTCCTCCAAGCGAACCTAACCTTCCTTGGCCTGAACTGCGTGCAATCAAATGTGAGAGCTGCGCCACGGGGGCATCCTCAGCGTGTCAGAACCGCGAGCGGTAGCGACCGGATCCTACGCGCAACTCAGCATAAACACTTATTTCGTAGGTTACTGTTTGATCCGGTCGCTACCGCTCGCGGTTCTGACACGATTCGTGGCGACTTTCATATTTAATTACACCCGCCTGAACTTGGAAGTAATCGAAAATCTGCTTGCCTTAATTTTGATGAAGTATCATTATTCGACCCGCCTCGCTTTTCGCCGGTAGTCGCCGAGGAACAACACCAGAATGTGGCGTACATCATCCCGTTCGTTCGCTATCATATTTTTATTACTTGGGACCACGTCCGTCTGCGCTCAGCGCGATCGCGATACATACAATCCCGGCAACCAATCTTTTGAAGTTTCGGGCCAGGTTAATATTGCGGGCACCAATAATACCGCGCGGGATGTTCCGGTGCGGCTGGAGAGATTCAGCGGCGGCGTGATCGATCAGATCACCACTGATGCCCGCGGGCGCTTTCGCTTCGGCAATCTCCAGCGTGGCTATTACAAAGTTATTATCAACGCGCCGGGGTTCGCTCCCGCCCAGCAAGATGCCGATCTCACGCTGCTCTTCAAAGCATATCTAGTCTTCAATCTGGCCAGCACTGAGGCAACGAACGCGGCCAGGCTTGGCACTTCGCTCGATGTGATCGATGCGCGCAT
>QHXG01000478.1 GCA_003222845.1 Acidobacteriota bacterium
CTCGAAACCCCAAATCATCGTACAAGAGTTTTGCTTAACCTGAAACTAAGGAGTCTATAGATGAGCACACCTATTCAATCGCAACCAACAGAACCGGAACCAAAGGATGAGATAATCGTGCATGAGGATGAATCCGAAGAGACGGAGGAGCGTTCCAGGGCGACTTCTTCGGTGCGCGATATGGCGGCGCGTATTCCCGAACAACTTTCGGCAATCGGGCGCGACATCAGCCGCACCATAGAACGTGCTATCTCGGCCAAAGACGATTACATGCTGGCCGTGAAAGTTTCGCAGGACGCCCAGAAGAAGCTAGGCCAATTGGTCCAGGCCGGTGTATTCGGCACTCGCGCCGAAGCTGCCGCATTTCTGATCGACGAGGGGATCAAGGTACAAGGGCCGCTGTTCGAACGCGTCGAGCAGAAACTCGCTGAGATCGAACGTCTGCGCGCGGAATTGCGCGGCTTGGTCGGCGAGAAGAAGGAAGCCGTGTAACTGATCATTTTTCATTTGCCATCTCGCCTCCCTCTCCCTTTGGGGAGGGTTGGGGTGAGGGCTTAGCGAGAACAAGACATCTCCTCCATTCTCTTTCTGTTTGCTATGCGTCAAGCCCTCTCCCTAACCTCTCTCCCAGTGGGAGAGAGGAATGTCAAATGAAAAATGTCAAATAAGAAGCAATCGGCGGTTCTGACACTGAAACGCGTCTTTGTTATTTGACCGTCCCACGCGTTAAACTCCCAATATTAAGTTCTACAATCATCAAGGTGGTTTAGATCGAGCCGGCACGTGCAGAAAACTTTTCAGGTTCCACACACACCAATCGAACAATTCGCCCTCGATAATGGCTTGCGCGTCGTTTTGAACGAAGACCACTCGGTGCCAGTCGTTTCCGTGGTGGTCTATTACGATGTAGGCTCGCGCAACGAACGCGAAGGGCGCACCGGGTTCGCCCATCTCTTCGAACACATGATGTTCCAGGGCTCGGAGAACGTGCCGAAAGCCGGGCACTTTCAATATATCTCGAATGCCGGCGGCACGATGAATGGGACGACTTCCAGCGAACGCACAAACTATTTCGAGACGCTGCCGGCAAGCCAGTTACCGCTGGCTCTCTGGCTGGAAAGCGATCGCATGCGTTCGCTGAATGTGACCCAGGAAAATCTCGATAATCAGCGCGAAGCAGTCAAGGAAGAAAAGCGTTTGCGCTATGACAATCAACCCTACGTGAATGGTTTCCTGCGACTATTCGAAATGAGTTTCAAGAATCCGGCCAACGCGCATTCGACGATTGGCTCGATGGAGGACCTCGATGCTGCCACGGTCGAGGATATCCGCGAGTTTTTTCGGATTTACTATGCGCCGAATAATGCCGTGCTGGTGATCGCCGGCGATTTCGATAAGTCGGAAACGCGGGACCTGGTAGAGAAGTATTTTGCGACAATTCCGCGCCAATCGAATCCGCCGCCGGTTGACGTCAGCGAGCCGGTCGAAGTCGCCCGGCGCGAGGATACTTTTCTGGATCCTTTGGCGCCGGTGCCGGCATTCGCGCTGGGTTGGAAAATTCCTGCGCGTCGAACGCCGGATTTTTATGCGCTCTCGCTCGCAAGCCATCTGTTGTTCGAAGGAGAAAGCGCGCGGCTTTATCAGAAGCTGGTAAAAAGCGAAGAGTCGGTGGTGCAGATTCAAGGTGGAATTGACGAGCGCCGCGGCCCGTCGGGATTATTCATCGTGGTGATTCCTAAACCTGATCGCGATGGCGCTCAGATTCGGGAAACGATGTTGCGCGAAGTCAAGGAGTTGGCTACGAGTGGACCGAGCGACGAGGAGATGGAAAAGTTGCGCAACAATCTTTTCAATGGCGCGGTGCGTAGCCGCCAGGCGTCACTGTTTCGCGCCGAACAGCTCGCTGAGTTCGCCCTGTATGATGGCGATCCTGAATTATTCAATACCGATCTACACAATTATCTTGAAGTGACGGCCGACCAGATTCGAGATGTGTTGGCACGACATCTGGACACTGACAATCGCGTCTTGCTCGATATCGTTCCGGCGCCACAAGAGGCCGCGCCAGCCGCGCCCCAAGTCCCTGGTGAGCCCAAACAACCGACCGCGCCGCCACCGCAAATACCGGAAGCGCCTGCTGAGCCGATTCAGGGAACTCCAATCGCTGCGCAGGAAGTCGGTGAGACGATTTGAAAAGAGTATGTAACTCCCTCTCCCATTGGGAGAGGGCTGGGGTGAGGGTTGTAGCTGAGAAGGAAAGGGATTCGTAGAATTTTCTCTGAAAAGAAGATAAGGGCGGCCCGGCTCACCGCTAGACCCTCACCCGACCTCTCCCAAAGGGAGAGCGAGAAATAGGGAACATTGCAAAATGATTCAAACCGAAACCTTTCGTCACCAGATGCCTCCGCCGCTCGCGCCGCGGCCGCTTAACATTCCCGAGCCTTTCGAAACGACGCTTGCAAATGGTCTGACTCTGGTGCTGGTCGATGACAAGCGGCTGCCATTGATCAGTTTTCGCTTGTCCATTCGTTCGGGCGATGCGAACGACCCCGCAGAGCTGCCGGGCTTGAGCGACATGCTTTCGAGTCTGCTTACCGAAGGCACTGAAACGCGGAGCAGCCGGCAACTAGCTGAAGAGGTTGAGCGCCTCGGCGCCACACTCAGCGTCGGTTCGAGTTCAGACTTCACCACCGTAGCAGCATCGGCGCTTTCCATCTTTGCCGACGAGGTTCTGGAGTTGACGGCGGATGTGGTCTTGCGCGCTTCGTTTCCGCAGAACGAAATCGATCTGGCGCGGGTTAATACCAAACAGCTTCTGATCCAACAGCGCGCTCAGCCAACGTTCCTCGCGTCTGAGCGGCTGGCCCAGGTAATGTTCGGCGCGCACCCATATGCGCGCGTGTCACCAACCGAGGAAATGCTTGACGCAATGACGCGCGACGATCTGTTGCGATTTCATAAGTCGACTTTCATTCCGAATAACGCAGTATTGATCGCCGTCGGTGATTTCGAGCACGACGCGATTGTGGCGCGCGTGGAAAAATTGTTCGCCGATTGGAAACCCGGACCTCTGCCCTTAGCGAATTTTCCCGCGCCGCCAAAACGCGAGGCGCGCGAAGCTTATCTCGTGGATCGTCCCGGCTCGGCGCAGTCGAACATCGTGATCGCCAACGAAGGAATAACGCGCCAGAGCCCGGATTATTTTTCCGTGCTGCTAATGCACACCGTCCTTGGCGCTAACGCCTCGTCGCGTTTGTTCATGAATCTGCGCGAAGAAAAGGGCTATACCTATGGCGCGTACTCGAACCTCGATGCCCGACGGCTAGCCGGTACCTTTCGCGTCTCTGCCGAGGTGCGCACGCCGGTCACCGAGGCTTCCCTGCGCGAGTTTTTCTTTGAGCTGGAGCGTA
>QHXG01000479.1 GCA_003222845.1 Acidobacteriota bacterium
GCAAAGGCTTTTCGCGAACGGCCGGCACTGACTCTGACGGTTACTATGTGCTCGACTCGCTGCGCCCCGCGCAATACGACTTGACCATCGAAGCAACTGGTTTCCACACCTTTGTCCAAAAGGCCGTGACACTGCTGACGGACCAAACGTTGACGCTGAACGTTAGCATGCAGGTCGGCACGGTGACCGCGACCGTTTCGGTCCTGGCCGGCACTAACCAGGTCGACACAGCGACTCCGACACTAAAGCAGGTTATCGAATTGTCAAGGATCGCTGAGTTACCCTCGAATGGCCGCAATGTAGCTGAGCTAACCCTCTCCGTTCCTGGCTCGATTGGTTTTACGAATGCCACGAACCCAACCTCAACGACTGCGGGAGGCGCTCTTCAGGGAGCAACCAAGACGTTTCCCGGCGCGGTAGCAATCGCTGTGAATGGTTCGCGGCAAAACCAGATCAGTTATCAACTAGACGGCGGCAATTATGTCGACGAGTATACAAATGTTAATCAGCCCTTCCCTATGCCGGACGCGCTTCAGGAGTTCAGCGTGCAGACCAGCAACTACAGCGCGGAATACGGCCAGAATGCGGGAGCCGTGGTCAACATCATCACCAAGTCCGGCACCAATAAGCTTCATGGCAGTGCGTTTGAATTTGTGAGGACGCCGGCCTTAAACGCGAGGCGCTGGGACCAACCTACGAAAGACGAAATCCATCGCAATCAGTTTGGCGGAACGATCGGCGGACCCATTCGTCATGACCGCACCTTTTTCTTCGCCGCGTATCAGGGTACCGTCTTCCACAACGTGCTTCCGACGACGAGTCAGCCTGTACCTAACGCTGCGCAAAGGGCATCTGCGACTGATCCCGCGGTCATTAAGCTCCTGTCTTTCATTCCCGTAGGTGACGCGAGTGGTCGGGCTAGTTTCGCCCGGCCGGATTTGCAAAACTTTCAGGAGCTAACCGCAAGAGTCGACCACGCCTTTAGCAAGACAACTCTGATGGCAGTTCGATACTTTTATGATCGCTTCACAAGAAATGCGGTTTTCGATCCCAACAATATCCTTACCTACTCGGATGGTTCAACTATACGTTCACAGAACCTTCTGGTTCACGTGACCTATATTTTTCGGCCTACTTTGATAAACGACCTCCGCTTCAGCTTCGCGCCAGAGACCGCCCAACGTGGCCCCGCCGCCAACGCGATTAGTGTTCAGGATCTCGGGGTGAATATTCCATTTCAGCCGCGCCCTAAGGCGATTCAGCAGATTCGAGTGAATGGCGGTTTCAGTTTCGGTGACAACCCGACCGCGAGCTTTGGGCGAAAGAATTTCACTATAAGCGACGACGTTAGTTGGCTAGTAGCGAAGCATGATTTGCATCTGGGAGGCGTCATCGAACGCAGCGGCATAGATCTCGACAATCAATTCTTTCAACCGGCAGAGTTTAGTTTTCCTTCGATCACTGCTTTCCTGGCGGGACAGCTCGGAGATTTCAGTGGCAACCCGGCGTTTCGGCAGGGCGCTGGAGAATTCAAGAACAATCGAAACACTTTCGCCGGCTTGTACACTCAGGACAACTACCACATCAAGCGTCACCTGATGTTGAATTTTGGGCTGCGCTGGGAACCGGCCTTACCATGGAAAGAAATTAAGGGACGAGTGGAGCAGTTCCGACTTGCAGGCTTGATCGCCGGGACCCGCTCCATGCAATTTCCTAACGCTCCCCCGGGCGTTTACTTTCCTGGCGACGCGGGCGTGCCGAAAGACGGCGTCAGATCCAGCTTGAATAATTTCGCGCCGCGCGTCGGCTTTGCCTACGATGTTTTTGGCGACAGCAGGACAAGTTTGCGAGGCGGTTTTGGCGTTTTCTATGACACTCGCATTCCAGGCATCATCAACAATCGCTTTGTAGACGTGACGCCTTTCAGTCCACAACTTTTGCTCTTGAGCGCCGCCACTGGCCCTGAGGGAAAGCCGGGGACCTTTAGCGATCCTTTTTGTACCCTGGCAGCGACGCAGGCGGCCCGCAGCTGCGCGGCGGCGGCAAATTTGTTTCCGGCCCCCTTTCCACCACCTTCGACTACAACCTTTGCTCCCAACCTGTTGGTTGTAAGCTGGGATCCAAACAACAAGTATCAGGCGGCGACGCTATACAACTGGAGCCTGGCCATCGAGCGTCAGTTGCCGTCGAATGTGCTGGTGCGGGCCGCCTACGTTGGCTCTCACGGCCGCCATATCAAAGAGACGATCGCTTTCAATGTTTCGCCCGTCGGTGGAGGCACTCCCAGACTGAATGCGATCGCGGGTCCGAATGTTTTTGGCACTACAAATAATGGGCCCACGCAGGGACTCCAGGATATTAATTCTTCTTACCACTCGCTTCAGTTGTCGCTGGAGAGGCGCATGACTCATGGTGTGACCGTGCTCGCGAACTATACCTGGTCAAAGAGCATTGACGATCTCCCTCCCGGCGGCGGAGTCAACGACATTGGCGCAGACAGCGTATCGGCGCGGCCATGGGATGACCCGCTGCGGCATCAGTTTGATCGAGGGCCTTCGGACTTTGATCGCAAGCATAATTTCGTGGCGTCCTTCATTTGGCAGCTTCCGCGTTTGTCGAAATCTAAAATTCTGGCGCGGAGCATCCTGGGCAACTGGCAACTCGGAGGTATCGTGAGCGCCCGAACTGGCCGCCCACTCACGGTTGTTTCTGGTACAAATCGCCCCGCCACGGGCATCGGGCAAGACAGGGCCAAGTTAGTGGGCGCGGCGCTCGGGCCTGGATCTTGCGCGGTCGCCGGGATCACGACGAGGCCCTGTAAGGATTGGCTGAATCCGCTCGCATTTACTCAAGCGGACCTGAACACGTTCGGCAATGTTGGCAAAGGAAGCATACGCTTTCCCGGCTTCTATGCCTGGGACGCGTCGCTCTCCAAGACTTTCACGATTAAGGAACAATTGAAGCTGCAATTGCGCGGAGAGTTTTTCAACATTTTCAATCGCGTGAACTTTTTGAGCGACGACGGCACCGTGGGTCCGGCTTCGAATTTTGCCAAGGTGAGTTCTACGTCATCGTTTGGGGCCATTACGACGGCGACCGACCCGCGGATCGGACAACTCGCCCTGAAGGTGATCTTTTAGTTCCGGGCCCTGCGAGCGGCGTTCTCGTCTCACATTTATCTTTTGATGAATGGTCCAACGTTTTGAAACCAGACCCCTTCGCCAACGATCGTCGCTGCGGTTTAGGTGGTCTAACGAATCCAGGATATTTAACTGCAGGCGACTGATGCTCGTCGCGATTGAGTCTAAATAGTGCTTGTCGCGTTGACGCTGTTGCGCTAAGATTTGTGGACATTTTGTGGGGCCGAGTAGGCGGTTGTCCATGCGGCCGACGAAAGCGATATATTTAGTCGGATTAAGTCACACTGCGGGCGTAACTCAATGGTAGAGTGTCAGCTTCCCAAGCTGAAAGTTGCGAGTTCGAGCCTCGTCGCCCGCTCCAAATTTCCCTAGTAATCTCTAAACTAGAAATTCTGTTAGTCAGAAATAGTTCTGAGGAACGGGACAAAGAATGACCTCTTCCGCGTCACTTACTAGAAGACGAGGCGCACCCCCAATCGAATTCTACGGTTACCGCCGTCGGCGGCCCATTGGTTTAGGAAGCCGGGGCTACTTGCCACGCCAGAAGGAATACCAAAATTTCGCGAATTGAATGCGTTAAAACAGTCGACCCAAAGTTGAACTCGTACATTTTCGGCAACCTGGGTGTTCTTTATAATTCCGATATCGACATTCCTGATGGGATCCGCGCGCATTATGTTTCGACCGGCTTTGCCGACCCGCTGTCCTTCAGGAACTCCGTTGAAATCAACAACCAGTGTCCTTTAAGACTTCATACGATTGGTAGATTTTAATCTCAGCCGAGCAGTACATCATAGAGTCAGCGTGGGAAGCTCAGTGGTTGCTGGAATACGTGAAATCCGGCCGAACGCTAGAATGTCAACCTCGCGCCTAAAACAATTCGCCGGTTACCGCCGTTAGTCGCCCATTGATTTAAGAAATTGGCTCCTGAATTGAATGCGCCATTTGGAATGCCGAAATTGCGAGAGTTGAAGGAATTGAACATATCGGCTCGTAACTGGATCCGAACATTTTCTGATAAGCGTGTGTTTTTGATGATCCCAAAATCGACCAGGTTAAGGCCGTCCGACCGCAGAATATTTCGGCCTGCATTTCCTACCCGCTGCCC
>QHXG01000483.1 GCA_003222845.1 Acidobacteriota bacterium
TTGCCTGCGCCAAAGGGAGAGGGAGTTTTTTCCCCAGCCCTCTTCGAGCAAGTCATTCAACCTGGAAATCATATTTTTGTGAAGCGCTCGCCTTCTTCAAGCGATCGATTACCGTCACTTGCAACACATATCGCCCAGATTGCAAATTGTCCAATAACAGATCCGCGGCGTACGGAATTCGGGTCCGATCAGTGGCGCCTTCAGTTTCAATCTTATGCACCGGCGTGGTAATCACCGGCTCGTTATCGCGAAAGACCTGAACCTGAACAGCGAGATCGGGTGCAGGCGCGGCGCCTTTGGAATTTGCGTCGACGGTAACAGTCGCTTTACTCGAGGCGCTGGTTCCTGCAGCCGCGTTATAAATAATCGTTAAAAAACGCAGCTGCGAAGAGCGCATGAAACGATGATCGATGTTCAGGCTCACCTGACGAAGTGGGCTGAGAGCAGCGCCTGCTTCGTTGGATGCAACGTCGTTTGGTTGAACTTCGGTTTCTGCCTTTTTCTCTCCGACGATCAAGCTGCTGAGGGTCAGGACTTTCGATCCCAGGTCCGGGATTTCGATCCACTGGACAGCGCTTCCAGATCGTGCCTGTTTTTCGTCCAGTGCGGCGACGCGAACCTGATAGAGTCCTGACTTGAGGGCTGCGAAGTGATTGTAGGAGACGCTCTGACGGGCCGCCGTGGCGCCCCCGGCAGCGGCCCTGATCGTCAATCGTTTGCTGAATGTGCTCGCAGGCTTCCCCTGGATGTCGAATATGGCGCCGGCTATGTCGAGGTTTGCGAACCGTGAGTCTGCCGCTCCTTCATATTGAAGCGAGTCGGTGACAACTTTGAGCGAGACTGTCAGCGATGAACCGTATTGCGGAACATCTACGTAGTTGAGAGTGAGCGATACCGGCAACGCGCTCAGCGGATATTTCGCTCTTAATGCGTCTGAAAGTAATTCGGATGATTCCTTACGATTTGGCTGGGCCGGCTTGCTTTGACGCGATGCTGATTCCGACGACCCAAATTCACCGACCCTACGACGAAAACGAATAACTAATTCAGGCCGTCCGATCACGCTTACATCAACGCGTCCAGGCTTTTGATTTCGCTGGTCGTCGTTCTCCGGGCGCCATGCCAAAAGATAATAAGTCGAGGTTTCCTTCAAAGCGGTGGTGACTGCCGCGGAGAGAGCGTTGGAGTTGAAAAACGCGCGCCCACCGGTATCGACTGCCAGGGCGTTCAGGCCGTCCTGCGAGGCCGCAACCTCACCAGCAGCGCCGCGTTGAAGCCTGCCGGTAGTGTCGAACGCGCTCTCAGTGGTGACGTCGTTCATGCCCGCGGTCAAACCTCTGGCATCGATGGAGTAAATTACCGTGCCGGCCGCTGCGGCCGAGGATGAGATCCTGCGCAGCCGGTCGAGCGCGTCCGAATTTCGGTTATCGAGAAAAAACCCGTCTGAGACGAGAAAGAGAATTTTTCGCCCCGGTATCTCCCTTGAACTGCGAATTAGAGACTCGATCGTCGCCAGCGTATTGGTAGTGATCGAAGCGGCTTCGCGGAGTAGTTGCGAAGCCCGGCTATGAACCATTTCTTCAGCAGTTGCGCGCGAAATTCCGGGATTGTCTCTGAGGACCGCATCTACAAAGAAACCAAATACATCGTCGTCGTTCTGATCGATCTTTAGCGCCTGGTATTCCGTCATCGGGGGGCGCTCGATACTTGCTGAAATGGAAGGGCGCGGTTTGAGTCTCTCGACGGCCGCGAGCAAGACCGTCTTGTTGTCGGTGAGTTGCTGTAGAAAGCCGATCTGTCCGCTAGTTGAAGCGATCACGGCCTCGTCGTTTTGGCCCATCTCACGATCAATGAAACGTGAAAGCAGGCTGCGCGTTTGATTTATGCTGGAGGCCGAGAGATGAAGATCGTCGGCAAAGAAGAAAATCGTGCGCCCCCGATCGAGCGGGAGTGCGCCACCACTAGTTGGGCGGCGAGGGTCATTGACACTGCCACGAGCCGCGGCGAGTTGTGCTTCTTCATTCCGACTGCCGGCGCGGACTTGTTCGAAAAACGAAATCTCTCTCGGTTTGCCATCGATCTTCAAAACGAACTGATCGCGGCTTAAGCCGTTAACAAAACCGCCGCCCTTGTCTAACACCATCACGTCGGTTTGCACCAAAGCCGTATTGACGCGAACTACATCCTCGCTCTGTACCGGTTTGTTTCGATCCTGAGCGGCAGCCTGAGCCGGCAAAAGGCAGCAGGCCGCCAAAAAAACTATTATTCGTAATGGCAGACAGCTAAGTCGCAAGCAACACTCCTGAATTCTAGCGTCGAGAGATAGCCGGAAAGGTCGCCGGAAATGATATCATGGCTTCGTCCTTCGTGCTTTGTACTTCGTGCTTTGTAGTGTGCCAAGATTTTGTAGGTAAACGCCCTCTCCCTTTGGGAGGGTTGGGGTGAGGACCTAGTGGCGAAACCCGAAATACTTTTTTCTCCTTTTTATCGGGGCGGACAGGAAAAAGGAGGAGAGTTTTCTTTTCTTGTTACTCAGCTACGCCCTCACCCCGGCCCTCTCCCAAAAGGGAGAGGGAGCTACCTACAAATTCCTTGGCACACTGGGTGCGCGCCCAGTGGGACGATGTCAAAGCAAAAAGCACCAAACACTAAGAACATAATACTCAAAAAACAAACAGCATGGACGAACTGAAAAAGCTCATTCGCGAAGTGCCGGACTTTCCGAAGCCCGGCATTAATTTTTATGACATCACGACATTGCTGAAACACCCGGAGGGTCTTCGAAAAACGGTCGACGCCCTGGCGGCTGAATTCGAGGGCGCGAAGATCGACGCCGTGGTCGGCATTGAAGCGCGCGGCTTCATCTTTGCACCGGCGCTGGCCTATCACTTGGGGGCGGGCTTTGTGCCGGTGCGAAAACCCAAAAAGCTGCCGTCTGAACGCGCCTCTGTCTCGTACGATCTGGAGTACGGACAGGACACCCTGGAGATTCACCGGGACGCGATCACGAGTCACCACCGCGTCATTATCGCCGACGATTTGTTGGCTACGGGCGGCACGGCAAAGGCCGTAGTAGACTTAGTCGAGAGTCTCGGCGGCAAAGTGGAGGGATTGGTATTCGTCGTGGAGCTTGAGTTCCTGCCGGGAAGAAAAAAGCTCGATGGTTATGACGTGCGGTCGCTGATTAAATACCAGTCGTAATGGGCAGTTGTCAGTGGTCAGTTGTCAGTGGTCAGTTGTCAGTGATCAGCGAGCAGAACGGAATCAGTTCCGCCACCCATTTTGAGGTGGTGAATTCAACTTACAAGCGCAACAGTTGAATTCGTTTTCGCTCCAGAGGAGCGAGATGTTTATAGTTACGAGCGCACGCCTCAGATCTCGCTCCGTGAGGAGCGAAACCTGGCAGCGGAACTTTTGCAAGGGCAGGCAAGAAGCGATTACGCTCCTACAGAGCTTCGGTGCTAAACAAGGCCGCCAAGCTATAAACATCTCGCCCCGCTGGGGCGAACCAAACAGTGTACTGTTGCACTTCCAAGTTGAATTCACCACTGACTAACATCGGGAGATTATGAAATCAATGACAGCTAATTCCCCGGGAGCTCAACGCGAGGCCACCTACGAACGATTCCAACCGCCCAAACGTCTCTTGCTGGGTCCGGGGCCGAGTCCGGTTGATGACCGCGTGCTGGCCGCGATGGCCGCGCCGGTTTTGGGCCATCTCGATCCTTTATTCCTGGGCTGTATGGATGACGTGCAAGCTTTATTGCGCTACGTCTTTGAGACAGAAAACCGCGTGACGATTCCGATCTCGGCGACCGGCAGCGCCGGGATGGAAGCAGCGCTGGTAAACGTGATCGAACCGGGCGACCTGGTCGTGGTCTGCATTAATGGAGTCTTTGGCGAGCGCATGCGCGACATTATCGAACGCGCCGGTGGCAAACCCGTAGTAGTCGAGGCGAAGTGGGGCGAAGCACTCGATCCCGAACGTATCGAAGCTGCACTCAATTCATGCCAACCGCGAGCGTTAGCTCTGGTTCACGCCGAAACTTCAACCGGCGTGCTGCAGGATCTAACTGGCTTGTCCGACATGGCCCATCGACGAGATGCCCTGCTGATTGTAGACGCGGTCACTTCGCTCGGCGGGCATTCGGTCGCGGTCGATCGCAATGGAATCGATATCTGCTATTCCGGCACGCAGAAGTGTATCGGCGCGCCGCCGGGACTGTCGCCGATTACGTTCAATGAGCGAGCGCTCGATCGCATACGGTCACGGCGCACAAAGGTGCAAAGCTGGTATCTCGACATCACNNNNGCATTACTGGGGCGATGAACGCACTTATCATCATACCGCGCCGATTTCGATGAACTATGCGCTGCGCGAGGCGCTGCGCCTGATTCATGAAGAAGGACTAGCGGCCCGCTGGCGCAGACATGAATTGAATCATCGCGCATTGGTGGCGGGCGTCGAAGCAATGGGTTTGCAGATGGCGGTCGCACCCGCAAACAGACTCTGGAGTCTGAACGCCGTGAGTGTGCCCCAGGGCGTTGACGATGCCCGCGTGCGCGCGCGGCTGCTGAAAGAAGACATCGAGATTGGCGGCGGACTGGGGCCTTTGAAAGGACAAATCTGGCGGATTGGGCTGATGGGTTCAGGCAGCACGGGCGAGAATGTCGTCTTGGTCCTGGACGCCCTCCACCGCGCGCTCAATGCTGAGGGCTTTTCATCCGGTTCGGGAGTGGAAGCTGCGCAAGCGATCTATGAGTAGGCTTTCTTAGGTAAACTTCAATTTGCATTTACCCACACACGCCGGCGTTCACCGCGTCGTCGCGGCACGAGCTTTTCCCTTTTGATCTCCGAGTTCTTCGCGCACGAGGCCGGAATCATCAGCCATCCGCTGCTCATTTGCGGAAGGGTTCAGGCGGACCGGCTCAACTAACTCCCCCGCCGCTTCTTTCATCGCTTGCTTCACCAAAAGTCCCACTCGTGGTTTTAGCCAAAACACGGCCAACATCGCAGCCGTCACGTTGCATACCACCGCCGCCCAGAACACCGGCACCCATGAATTAGTGGCCTCCATGAGCCAGGCCGCGCAGGGTCCGGCGAAGATTGAACCGATGCCTTTCGAGGTGTATTGAATACCGTAATTAGTCGTCGCGTACTTGATCCCAAAGAGATCGGCGATGGCCGCCGGGAACAGCGAATAAATATCGCCCCAGGCAAAAAACATCAAACCCGAGATGACGACGAACCACACGGGGTGGCCGACCAGAAGAGTTAGCAGGGTGATCGTTACAGCTTCAATGATGAAAACGATAGCCATCGTGTCATATCTTCCGATCCGATCCGAGATCCAGCCGAAAAAAGGTCGTGCTGAGCCATTCAAGACCTGATTCAGCGTTAGGGTGATGCTGAACACAGTGAAGCCGCCGAAGAGAATGTATTTGTCATAATGATAAGTAACGCCAATCGGTTTTAGCTGCGCCGCCATCATCAATCCGCTGGCTGTGACGAGAACCATCATTATGTAGAGCAGGTAAAACGACCCACTCTGCAGCATCTCGCGGGGCGTGTAATCGCGCGATGATTGCACCACCCTTGGGCGCACCTGGCCTTTTAATGCCGCCCATCCAGCGGGCAGCCAGCCGGCGGGCGGCATGCGCAGAAACGGTGCCGCGATAAACACCACCACACCTTGAACGGCGCCCCAGACAATGAAGGCCGACCGGTAACCGCTCGTCCTGATCATGTGGTCAATGGGAATGTTGGTTAGCGCAGTGCCAAATCCGTACGACCCGGCAACCAGACCGACGCACAAGCCGCGCCGATCCGGAAACCATTTAATCGCGACCCCGAT
The DNA here is from genome assembly GCA_003222845.1 of Acidobacteriota bacterium. Taxonomy (GTDB): domain Bacteria; phylum Acidobacteriota; class Blastocatellia; order Pyrinomonadales; family Pyrinomonadaceae; genus UBA11740. Next base: position 5,856 of record QHXG01000483.1, read on the forward strand.
GCATGCGCTGTAAACGCCGCCTGCGCCGACGCCGCCGATCGCGTAAGCCAAATGTAGCGCCGCCAGCGAGTGCGCGACTCCGGCGCCGATCCATCCCGCTCCCACCAGGACAGCACAAGCGGCGACTAGAATGCGGGGACCAAATCGATCGACCAGATAGCCAGTGAGCGGAAACAGCATTGTTTGAGCGATTACAAAAAATGTGAAAGCCCACTGAACCGCGTCCAGGCTGGCATGCATACTCCTGGTCAGATCAGTCGTGAATAACGTCCAGGCGTATTGCAGATTGGCGATGGCTAGCATCGCGACGGAACATGCGGCGAGGATAAGCCAACGCGAGGCAGAGAGATTCTTGGTTTGGGGTTCAGTCATTGTTTCTCCGGCGATGAACCGTTGGCCCGTAGAGCAACTAAATCTGAGACAATCAAAAGGGCAACTATTCGGTTTTGGTTCTTGCTTCAGCCAACAACTTCACGCATGCGTATATGGCCTTAGTGCATGGCAACGGCAAACGCATTCTATCACCTAACTCAACCACGGCTCCGACTATGGCTTCCAGTTCCATGGGCCTTCCGCTTTCAAGATCCTGAAGCATCGAAGTTTTGTGATGGCCAACTTTCTCGGCGCCCTCGAGGCGTTGTTCGATCGAAACTCCCATTTCAATGCCGAGTCTTTGGGCCACCGACTCGGCTTCAGCCATGATCGAGGCCGCGAGTTGGCGGGTCTCTGCACACTGGACGATTTCAATCAAAGTAGCACGAGTGAGCGCGCTGATCGGATTGTAGGCCACGTTACCCATCAACTTAACCCACATGTCATGCCGAATGTTTGTGCGAATCGGACAGCGCAATCCGGCTTTGATGAAAGCATCGGCGATCTTTCGGCAGCGCTCGCTCTTCGATCCGTCGGGCTCGCCAATGGCGAAGCGCGTCCCCTCGATATGCTCGATAATCCCAGGCTCACTAATGCTCGCCGAAGGATAGACTACGCAGCCAATCACTCGCGGCGGATCGATGTTCTTGGCAATCTCTCCGCCGGGATCGACCGATTCAAGCTGCCTTCCTTCCCACTCGCCGCCGTGACGATAGAAGTACCACCAGGGAATACCGTTCTGCATGCTTACTACAGATGTTTCCGGTCCAATCAGCGCAGCGAGGTGTGGGGCCATCGCCGTCAGACTGTGTGCCTTAAGGGTCAGGACCACGACATCGGCGATGCCAGCCTTCGTCGGATCATCGGTCGCCGAGACGCGCGCATCGAAGTTTCCGATCTCGCCGCGCACGCGAACTCCATGCTCCTGCATCGCGCGCAGATGCGCGCCGCGCGCGATCAAGGTCACATCTTGACCGGATTTAGCAAGCATGGCGCCGACGAAGGCCCCGATGGCGCCGGCGCCGACTATGGCAAATTTCATATTGAGCCTTAAACCGTGGCGATCCCTAAATGCTTTAACCGGTTGGCCCGGGCCTGATGATTACCGTTTCCCGATCTGCGGCGCTCCAGGCTGCCTCAAACGCAGAAATGCCTATAGAGCGAGGACCCTCGTCGTGCAAAGGATCGTGAACAACTACTTGATCAGTTGATATGTTTACTGCGACGACTGCGTGAAAAGCGAATGTCCCATCTACTGGTCGGAGGTCAATACCCACGATTGGAAAGGAGCCGGCGCGAACTGCATCTGCCAGATCGTCGAGTCCCCAATCGACCTGATGTTGCACATCAACCGGAAGATCTTCGAGGCCGCTCGCTACCTGGTTGAGCCGCATGCCTAGAGCCGTGTGAGCGCAGCGATGTCTGATGTCCGTCTCGCTTAGGCGATGTCCGAGGCTCGTCAAGACCATACGCACACACGCCGCAACGCAACTGGTCGGTAACTCTTGAGGAAACAAAGGCAGCACGCCTTACTCCCCATCAGCCGTTATCCGGCGAAGCCTCTCAGCCAGATCTTCCTGCGATGGTCTGCCAATAAACGCCCCGGTAGCGGCGTTAACATAAATGTCGGCAACCAAGGCTGCCATTGGTTTCTTTGGTGTGCTGAACCAGACAGGAACATCCCAAGCGAAGCTTTCTTCTACGAACTTAGGCTCGGCGGGATAAAGCGCGTCGCCGATATTCGTTCTCAACCAACGGGCCACGACGCGGCGGGCTGACTCAGCATCAGGAATCGCAAGCGGCGGCGCCTGTGCTGGAACAACGGTGTGCTCGTTAGTTCTTTCCATCGCAGCTCTCGAGGCAACGGGTTAGACCGGCCGCTGTTTGCGAACGCTTCTTTTCATGCAGGTCAGTCTAGCACACTTGTTTTTCCGGTCATCACGATGGATCGTGACTTCGCTCGAGGCGCTCGGGTGGTTGCCTACGTATTTGATTCTGCGCGACCTAACGTTTCGCATCGGTAATTTCCGCAGCCACGTTGCGGCGCTGGATCTTACCGGTGGCCGTGCGCGGAATTGCTTCCACGATGTAGATATGCTTCGGACATTTGAAGTCCGCGAGCGATGAATGGCAATGCGCGATCAACTCTTTCTCGGTTGCCGCATTCTTGAGGACTACGGCTGCGGCCACTTCTTCGCCGTAAACCCGATCCGGAATTCCAAAACACACGGCTTCGGCAACCGCGGAATGCGTCATCAGCGCTTCGTCGATCTCACGCGGTGAAATTTTTTCTCCGCCACGATTAATCAACTCCTTGAGACGTCCAACCAGAGTCAAATAACCTTCGTGGTCCAGATAGCCTTGATCGCCGGTGCGG
>QHXG01000482.1 GCA_003222845.1 Acidobacteriota bacterium
GGATCTTCTTCGACGATGTTCACGCCGGCAATGACCGCGTTGAGCACGTCGTCGCCACGCGCGATCATCGAGAAGGCTTTTTGCACACAGGTAAGATTGCCGCCGTTCTTAAATTTGTTTCCGTTGGCTGACGAAATGACTAGGGGCTTGACGGCGGCTGGGATCAGCATTGTCGGTACTTTGCTTTTAGCAGCGCGCGAAGATGCAACGGCAACACCGGCGGCCGCACTACTAATCATGAAATTCCGACGTTTCATTTAGTTTTCCACCTCGCTTCTTATTCGAAGTATAGTTCCCTCTCCCTTTGGGAGAGGGTTGGCTTACTTATCTCACAGCGCA
>QHXG01000110.1 GCA_003222845.1 Acidobacteriota bacterium
GCTGTACGCCGACGGGACCCTGAAGCCTTCGACGGGCATGGCCATCGATGGCGCCGAGAAGCGGGCGGCGCTTTTGGCCGACGCCGAAGACATCGCCGTGAACTTCTTTGGGCGACTACAGAAACCAGATGGGTCATGGCGATGGGACGTAGACGACACATCAGACCCCAACTATCAGAATCGTAGTGTCGAGCAGCCGTTCATGGTCGGTCTTTATCTGGAGTCCGTAATACTGCTGCATCAGTTGACCACGAACGCAATCGTCAAGGCAAACCTGGCCGGCCAGCTAACCAAAGCAGTGAGGCACCTGTACAACGACACCTACGAGAAAAATGATCCAGTGACGAACATTCAGCCCTATAAGTGGCGAGCAGTTTTTTACTACTGGGGTGGTGGGACGGTCGCCCAACCTAATAAGTATGATCCGCCCGACGCGAGGACCACCGCCTGCGCATTGGCGAACTGCGGCGACAACAGTGTCACCGTCGCGCGTCAAATGAATTCGACGATCCAGCACGTTTTCGGTTACGCCTATGCGATCACCGGTGATCTGCAATATCGAATCATGGGTGACGATATGTTTGGCGCCTCCTTTGGCGATGGGACGGATACGATCAAGAACCTGGCAGCCGATGCTGGCGCCAAAGAGTACGACCAGAACTACAGAGCCTCAGGCAGGTACCTGGCCTGGCGCCTAATGGTGACACCGACGCCAACTCCGACGCCAACTCTGACGCCAACTCCTACGCCAGCAGCGACACCAACCTCTACGCCAACTCCAACACCGACGCCCACGCCAACGCCTGCGCCAACTCCTACGTCAACACCGACACCAACTCCTACGCCAACGCCAACTCCTACGCCAACGCCAACGCCGACGCCCACACAAACACCAACACCGACGCCAAAGCCCATATCGCCGGGCTCGGCGCTGAACAGTCTGGCCAAGGCGACGCGCGATGCTCAGGACGTAAGCAACCAGCTTGGTTTGAAGGCCGGCCTTGCGTCGGCAAATAGCGCATCGCCTAGCGATCCAGCAGCCGGGATTGCCTCCGTCATCAAGGAGATCGAGCAGACGTACGATACATTCGCCGCCGAGCGGGGATTCTATGCAGCGTCGGACAGGATCGGCACCGCGCTGATGAACGCCATCGACTACGCCAATCTCTGCGCCGCCCTGGCCGCACAGAATCAAATCGGCCCAGTGAAGGCCAGCCTGCAAAGGGCGATTGACTACCTCGAACTCGCAAACGTGCTGATGCTCTACGGCAACGTTTCCAATCCGGTTGACTACGCACAATTCATGGTGCGACAGCACTACGTTGATTTCCTCGGGCGCGAGCCGGACGACGCAGGACGCACGTTCTGGACGAAGCAAATTACTGGCTGTGGCCGCGACGCAGCCTGTGTCGATCTCATGCGCGTCGACGTAAGCGCCGCCTACTTCCTTTCGATTGAGTTTCAGCAGACGGGTTACTTCGTCTATCGTCTTTACCGCGCGTCATTCAATCGGTCGGTACTCTTTCAAGAGTTCGTCGTGGACACCCAGGAGAACGAGAAGGGTCTTGTCGTCGGGCAGCAAAGTTGGCAAGACGTTCTGGCCGCCAACAAAAAGGCTTTTCTTCAAGGTTGGGTACAGCGCCCTGAGTTCCGTAGCCGTTACGATGCGCTGACAGAGGACCAGTTTGTCGATGCTCTGTTCGCCACGATGGGGGTGACGCCCGCTTCACCAGATCGCGACTCGCTGATCGCAGCCTTGAAGAGCGGTGTTTCACGCGCTGACGTGCTTGCGCGGATTGTTGAAAATGAAGAGTTCACAAGCCGGCAATTCAATCCAGCCTTCGTCACGATGCAATACTTCGGTTATCTGCGGCGCGACCCGGACGCGGCCGGTTTCAACTACTGGCTCACGAAGCTCGATGCCGCGAAAGGCGACTACCGAAACGCCGAGATGGTCGAGGCCTTCCTCTCGTCCGTCGAGTACAGGAAGCGCTTTGAGCGGTGGTAGCACTCAATTCTAAAGAACAACCATTAAGAGTTCGGCGCTGGCTAACCTCAATATCCAGCTAGCCAAGAGACGGGTCCACAGGCGGGAAAACGGCATACATTAGCCTTTTATCCCTCCTGGCGGGCCCGAAAGTCTTGGTTGCCCCTTAGTTTCGGAAGCCGGTTCTGCTTCGCATTGCGCCCTGACTTTTCCGGCCCGCACCAATAGAGCGTCGTTGGCAGAGATTGCCCCTCGCCCGCGAAAAGCGCCAAAGAATCCGCATGAGTGTCGCCATTCCGCGCCAGTTGTATAAGACCGTTGCCATCGTCGCAGCTCTGGCATTCGTCTTTGCTAGTGTACTGACGAAGCTGGGTCGTGACTGGTGGGGCGACGAAAACTATTCGCATGGTCTGCTGATTCCCTTTGTCGTCGGTTACATCTTGTGGCAAGAGTGGAAGCAATTTCAGCAGGCGCAAAAACGACCGGCGATCTGGTTCGGTGCGCTCGGAGTGGGATTTGCGCTGTTGGCGTTGTTCGCGGGAACGGTGGGCGCAGAACTGTTCGTGCAGCGGATCGCACTGGTCGTAATGCTGGCCAGTGTGTCAATTTACTTCTGGGGATTTAGTTTGCTACGCCTGATCGCGGTGCCTCTGTCGCTGCTTCTACTCTCAATTCCGATTCCGCAGATCGTCTTCAATCGAATTGCGTTTCCTTTGCAGCTATTCGCATCACAATGTGCCGTGACAGCGATGTCCTTCTTTGAAATTCCAGTCCTGCGTCAGGGAAACGTTATTGAGTTGATGCCGCTCGGCGCGCGCGAACCCAAGCGACTGGCGGTTGTCGAGGCATGCAGCGGAATTCGTTCGTTGATGACGCTGGTGACCTTGGCGGTTGTTTACGCGTACTTCACTCGACCGAAACAAGGCCCGACAAACTTCAGTTTGTCGTCACCCTCCACCGGTAAGCCGGAAATGAAGAGGGACAAACTTAAGTTTATCGGACGGTTTGCATTCTGGCGCTCGCTGATTCTCATCGTCACCGCCGTTCCGATCGCGATTCTAACGAATGCCTTGCGAGTCAGCGGCACCGGCGTGCTGGCCCACTACTACGGCACGCGCGTGGCTGATGGCTTCTTTCATTCATTCTCCGGTTGGGTGATTTACATCGTTGCGGCACTGCTGCTCTTCGCGACGGGTTGGGTAATGGATCGCATCACGCGATTCATGAAGAAGGATAGGCTGGTGCGTTTAGAAGCGGGCTACCGCCCGCTTTCGTCGAGCAAAAGCCCGACTCTAAACGAGACAGGTGTCGGGCAGTAGCCCGACTCTAAACGCGAACATGATGACTACTCGAAGAGATGGAATTCGGTTTTGGTTTTTGCTGATTGCCCTGTTGATTGGCGGTGGATTAGTCAACGTTTGGGATCGTGCCGGTGAAGCTAAGGTCTCGCGGCGGCCGCTAAAAGAATTTCCCTCGCAGTTGGGAAGTTGGCGACAGATGGGCGACGATCTTCGCTTTGACACCGAGACCGAAAAAGTTCTCCGAGCAGATGACTATCTGTCACGCAACTTTCAATCGGGAGATGGCGTAGCTTCGTTTTATGCTGGCTACTACGCGACGCAGCGAACCGGCTCCACTTATCACAGTCCGTTGAATTGTTTGCCGGGCTCCGGTTGGGTAATGAGCGACGGCGGGCAGATTACGATCACGCCCAGCAACGGCTCTTCCGCATTTGAAGCCAATCGCTATGTGGTTCAGAACGGCAACAATCGCGCGCTTATGGTCTATTGGTATCAGGGCCGAGGCCGGGCGGAAGCCAGTGAGTATTGGGCCAAGATTCATACCGTGGTGGACAGCGTGCGCCGGCGGCGTTCCGACGGGGCGATGGTCCGGGTAATGGTACCCCTGGGAGACTCTCAGAAAGAAGCCGAGAGGATCGCGGTCGAATTGGCATCGCAGGCTGCTGCGGAGTTGCCGGCCTATATTCCCAACTGATCTCAATTGGAGAGAAACGGTGAACGTCGCTCTTCTTTTCAACTGGCCCAGGCGTTGAACGCCCGGGTTCGCGAGACGTGATCTATTTATTGAGCCCCATTTATGGGCTCTCGCGACGCCTCCTCAGTTTCCCAGGTGTGAACGCCTGGGCCAGTGAAGAATGGTTCGCACCCAATCTAAAAAGCAGCAACAGATTTCCTGAAATACATCTCGCATTATTGCTTTCTTGATTGTGACTCGCCGCTGCGCGAGTGACGATTTTTGACACCTAATCAACATTCGCTCTTCAGCGGCCTACACGCGACATTGCCCGTTGCCGAAGACCACCGCCGGAGCGACAAAAGGCTGAGCAAGCCGGTTTTGGAATCTTGAAGACTGGCTTAGCTCACCGGAGATCCGCAGTAATGAAAAATCGAGAGTGCCGAAAGTTCTACGTCCTTCCTCTGTTCATCGTAATTGCCGCTGCCCTTCTTTCGGCCGCGTGCACCACACCGGAAAAAGCCAAAGCCCAACATGTCGCTCGTGGCCAAGCCCTCCTGAAAGACAAGAAGTTTCAGGAAGCAAGCTTGGAGTTTCGTGGCGCCCTGCAAATCGACGAGCGACTCGCCGACGCGCACTGGGGATTGGCGAACGCTTACGAAGGCCTTCAACGATATCAGGAGGCATTCGATGAGATGAAGCAGGTCGTCGATCTGGATCCGAACAACCTCGAAGTTCGCGTGCGGCTCGGAAACTATTACCTGATGGGCAGCCAGCAATCGCCCGCGGCCGTCAGCGAGGCCGAACGACTCGCCAAAGAAGTACTGCAAAAAGATCCCAAACACATCGAAGGCCACATCCTGATGGGCAGCGTTCTGTTCGCGCAGGGCCATAAGCCGGAAGCCTTCGCCGAATTGAATCGGGCAGTCGAAATCGATCCCAAGCGGGTGGAATCCTATTTAAGTCTGGCGCGCTTCTATGCCCAGACGAAAGACTTCGTCACCGCTGAGGCTACATATCAGCGCGCGATCGCAGTCAGCGGTGCATCAGCTCTCGCTTACTACGAGTACGGAAAGTTTTTGGTACAGACGGGCCGATCAGACGCAGCGGAAGCGCAGTTTCAAAAAGCCGTCCAGGTCGACAGCAACAACCGCGAAGCGCGATTCATTCTGGCCAGCTTTTATCTGGTCAATAAACGATTCGAAAAAGCCGAAGAGGCTTACAAGGCGCTCGCCGAAATAGACAAGGACAAGCCCGAAGGCCGATCGGTGCTGGCGGATTTCTATACCGCAGTCGGCAAGCTCGACGAAGCGCTGTCGATCTACAAAGAGGTCGTGGCGAAATCTCCTGACTACACTCAAGGCCATTATCGCCTCGCCGAGATCATGCTGATGCACGGCGATATCGCCGGCGCGAAGAACGAAGCGGCCGCGATTCTGAAAAATGATGCGACGGATCGGCAGGCGATCATCTTGCGTGCACGCGCCGAGATGCAAAGCGGCGATCCCAGCGACGTGAAACTCGCAGTTGAAGATTTACGCGAAGTCCTGAAGCAGGAACCGAATTCGCGCGCCGGCTTGTTCTTTATGGCCGAAGCGAATTTTCGTTTGGGCCAAATCGATCAAGCGCGAGTGTTTGCCGGCGATCTCGAACGCAACTATCCCGACTATTTGCCCGGAAAACTGATGCAGGTGCAGATCAATTTAGCCAGCGGCGATGCGAAGTCCGCAATGCAACTGGCGAATCAGTTGATCGATCGTTTGGCGAAAGCCTCGCCCGATAAGGAGACATCGCCGCAGATGCTCGCTGATCTTCAGGCCAACACGCTGGTAGCGCACGGCTCGGCAGCACTGCAACTGCGCGACACCAAAACCGCGCGCCAGGATTTCATGATGGCGCACGACGCGGTGCCGAAGAGCGCCGACATTTACGTAAATCTCGCTTCGGTAGCGCTCGCAGAAAACAAGGTCGAGGAAGCAATCAGTTTCTATTACAGCGCACTGGCCATCGATGGCGCGAACTTTAATTCGCTCCGCGGTCTCATCAATCTCTACGCAGCGCAAAACCGGATCGACCAGGCGCACGCGCGAATCGATCAAGCGATTAGCTCGCAACCGAATAACGCGGCTCTCCATTTTCTGAAGGGCGAGGCCTACGGCTTTGAGCGAAACGCGCAGGGCGCGGAATCGGAGTTCCGCCGAGCACTGGAAATCGACGCCAACTACCTCGCTGCCTATTCGGCATTGGGCGCTTTGTTCGTGAATACGAACCAACAGGAGCGCGCCATTGCAGAGTACACGAAAATTGTCGAGCATCGTCCTGACAACGCTGCCGCATACACTTTGATTGGCATGCTCGAGATGAATCGACAAAACATCGACGCGGCGATCGATAACTATCGCAAAGCGTTGGCACATGACGAGAACGCGGTCTTTGCTGCAAATAATCTCGCATGGCTGTACGCCGTTCATCCAGGCAAAGGCAACCTGGACGAAGCGGTGCGGCTGGCGCAGAGCGCCGTGCAAGCAAGTCCGGGAGTGCCGAGCTTCGTCGATACGCTGGGCTGGGTTTACTACAAGAAAGGTCTGTATGGCGCCGCCGCTGAACAACTGAAGAAGGCGGTGACGGTCGATGAAGACGCTTCGCGCCGAAATAACGGCACACCATCGCCCACTTATCATTTTCATTTGGGCGTGGCACTGGCCGCCACTGGTGACAAGCCCGGAGCCCGCCGCGAAATCCAGAGTGCCCTGCGCTTAAGCGAGAAAGCGAGTTTTCCGGAAGCGGACGAGGCGCGAAAGACTCTGGCCACGCTGTAACTAAATGAGTGCACAGTTTTGATAGGAGCGCCCGAATGAGTGTTGAATTCAGACCACGAAAGATAAGCGAATACTTAAGGTCAGCGCGCCGGCGCAAATGGTTAATCCTGCTGCCTACGATCGCGATTGGACTGGCCATCGCCTATGTAGTGTTACGTCTGCCTGACGTTTATGAGTCATCCACGTTGATCGTCGTCAAGCCTTCGACGCTGCCGAATTCGGTCGTGCCTACGATCACTGAAGAAACGCTGACGCGAGAGCTGACCAGCATTTCTCAGGTAGTTACCAGCCGCAGCTCGTTGCAGCCACTGATGGAAAAGTACGACCTCTTCAAAGAAGAGCGCTTGCGCGGCGAGCCGACAGAATTGCTAATCGATCAGATGCGCAAGCAGATCAAGGTCGAAGTCAACACCAGCCGCAACGACATCACTAACGGATTCAACATCACTTATCGCGGCCGCGATCCGAAATCAACTCAGGCAGTCGCTGCCGAACTCGCGAGTAAGTACATCGACGAGCAAACCAAAGGAACTATCAACGCCGGCACCTCCGCCAAACAGTTCATCGAAGAACAGGTGCGACAGGCCAAGGAAGAACTCGACACTATCGACACGCAACGCCTGAATTATTTGCAGCAGAACATAAACAATCTGCCGTCGCAATCGCAGGCACTCGTGGGGCGTTTGACTGCTCTGCACGAGGCGCAGAAAGCCTTGATTGCCGAGTTGGGACGCTTGCGCGATCTCGGCGCCGCTTATCGCAGCCAGCTTGCCGACATTACCAAGAGTTACGATCAGGAAATCGCGATGGCGGCTGAGAACACGACCGATCCAAAGACGACGATGGCCTGGGCTGAACTAACCAGACGGCGATCGGAACTCGAGTCCGAGTTGCAGAACCTGCTGACGCAATACAAAGAAAAACATCCGGATGTGGTCGCGAAAAAGTCGCAGCTTGATTCGGTGAAACGCGATCAGGATCAGATGATCGCCGATTGGAAGAATCGCATCGAGGAGCGAAAACAGAAGCTGGTGCAGTTGAGCGATCCGCGCCTTCTCACACTGAAAACACAGATCGCGATGGTCGATGGCGACACCGAGCGGCAGCAGAAGGTGCTCAGTGAAACTAATAAACAGATTGCGGAATTGGACGCGCGGATCAACGCAATTCCAAATGCCGAAGTCGGTCTGGAAGCGATCGATCGCGACTATCAGACGAAAAAATCCAACTACGACACTCTGTTGGCCCAGCAACAGAAGATCGTGGTCGGCGCTGATGCCGCGAAAGATCAGCAGGGAGGCGGCATTCAGGTGGTTGACCCGGCGAATCTGCCCGAGCGTCCCGTCGCGCCCAAGCGCTTCATGTTGACAGCTGCCGGATTTGGAGTGGGTATCGCCTTGGGCTTGCTGCTCGCTGTATTTCTTGAGATGCGACGCCTGTTCACAATTCAGACCACCGATGATGCAAAGCACTACACAGGCCTGCCAGTGCTGGCTTCCATTCCCGAACTGATGACGCCAGCTGAGGCGCGGGCGCTTCCGCGTCGTCATAATTTCGCGCTCGCCGCCGGAATTGTGGCGGTCTTGGTAACCATTCCTTTACTCGCATTCGTGCTGCGATTGACGCACGTGTTCGAAAAGTTTCTGACGTAAAGCCGGTCTTAGGGCTTGGGTTTTTGGTCTTTGTTTTGGAAAAGGAAAACCGCGTGGCAAGAGTAAACTTTGAGAATCTCCGAATTTATCGGCTTAGTGAAAAGCTGGCAGATCAAATTTGGGATTTAGTATCGCTCAGGGATGCTTTTGCCAGGGATACTGTAGGCAAACAACTCGTGCGTGCCGCAGACAGCATCGGAGCCAACATAGCAGAGGGAAGCGGTCGAGGTAGTTCGCAAGACTATCGTCGATTTCTGAGAATTTCACGCGGCTTGCTCTACGAAACCCTTCACTGGTTGCGGAGGGCCTACATGCGCAAACTGCTGTCATTGAAGCAAACTAAGGAGATTAGGCTGGTCGTCGCGGAACTTTCTCCCACCCTGAATGCATATCTGCGCTCCGTATCGAAATCAGCATCTCGCAAGACGAACGAGAGTGAAGTCTAAAAACAATCAAAGACCTAAGACCAAAGGCCAAAGACCTTCGGAGGAGACATGTACACAGAATTCTACGGACTCAAAGAATTGCCCTTCGCGCTGACACCCGATCCGCGCTACATCTATTTCACGCCCTCGCACACCGAGGTGATGGCCAATCTTCACTACGGCATCGAAAGCGGCCGCGGATTAATCGTCGTCACTGGCGAAGTCGGTACCGGCAAGACGACGATGCTGCGCTGGGTGATGCAGCGGCTGGATCGCACAGTGCTGGTGGCCTACATCTTCAATCCGCGCTTGTCCGCTCCCGAGTTTTACCAACATCTCGCCGCGTTATTCGATATTCGGAACTGGGAAACGAAGTCCGATCTATTAATCGAACTCGGCAAGGTTCTGGATTCGCGCGACAGTCGAGGTTTGCGCACCGTCCTGATTGTCGACGAAGCGCATGGACTTTCGCCCGCGGTTCTGGAAGAAGTGCGGCTGCTCTGCAATTTCGAATCGGACACGGCGAAGAAGTTGCAAATCGTTCTTACGGGCCAGCCAGAGTTGCGCGAAGTTTTGAACTATCCGGACTTGCGCCAACTCAAGCAACGCGTTTCGCTGCGTTGCGAAATCACCGCGCTCCCAAACGTCGAAGAAACAGCTCATTACATCAACTCGCGTCTGAAGATCGCCGGCGCCCAGCGCACGAATATCTTTTCGCCGGGCGCGATCGACTATGTCTTTCGCTGTTCCGAAGGGATTCCGCGCAACATCAATAACCTTTGCGACAACGCGCTGTTGCATGGATTCGCTGCGAGCGAATCGGTCATCAGCCGCGGCCTCGTGGAAGAGGTTGCCGCGACCTTCGATATGGTGCCGCGCGCCGACCGGCTGAAAAACAGTGAAGAGCGAGAAGGACCTGCGCGCATCTTCAACGCTGCCGGCCGCGCCGAACTTTGGGCAGCGGGGAACGGCGATACCGGCAACGGCAATGGCAGCAACGGCGACTTTCCAGCCGACGCGTACTCTTTCAGCCCGCGCGTCGCTGAACCTGAGATCATCTTCAACGAGCACGCGCGCGCACAGTCTCCAACCACCATTGAGGAACTCGGATCGGCTTTCAACGCTTCGGGCCTGGGGAGAGGAAACAATGGGCAGAATCTATGATGCGCTGAAGCGCGCCGAGTCCGCGCCGCGTACACCTAAACCTTCAGTCAACCGCAACGGCAATCCGGATAATATTGCGTACTTCGTTCCGAAGCACGTACATCCGTGGGAGCGACAGTCTTTCACCGGCATGCCACAGGGCTACGATTCAGCGTCCACTGCGCACACGGAGGAGGCGACCGGCGGGCCGGCACTCCCCGACGGACCAGCTTCCCGTGATGCTGGGGCAACCTTGGGCGCTGTCGGGTCGGCGCGCGCCGCCGAGTTCTCCTCGCGAGAAGTCTTGGCCGCGCGCGTCGAGCCACATCTGTTGGCGATTACCGAACCCCGTTCGGCTGAGTGCGAACAGTATCGATCGCTACGCACATGTCTGCTACAAGCAGGCGAGCGCCAACGCATGCGTGCGTTTGTGATCACGAGTGCGGGAGTCGGCGAAGGAAAAACTCTAACCGCTCTCAATTTGGCGTGGCTTCTGGCTCAAACTGACGGCGTGAGAGCCCTGGTCATCGATGCGGATTTGCGTCAGCCCTGCGCTGCTGATTATCTCGGCATTGAAACCGACTGCGGTCTATCTGAAGTTCTGACCGGCGAGACGAAGCTCCTCGAAGCGATCGTAAAGTTGCAGCCTTCGGGTTTGCATCTTTTGCCCGGGGGCGCCGCGCGTGAAGACGTTGCTGAGCTGCTCTCTGGCCCACGATTCGGCCACTTGCTCGACGATGCGCGCAAGATGTTCGATTACATCATCATTGACGCGCCGCCGCTCGGCGTTTTCACCGATGCCAATCTGCTGATCAATCGAGCCGATGCGGCGCTGCTCGTGCTGCGCGCTGCGAAAACGCGTTATTCGGTAGTCGATCGGTTGTTGGAGCAATTGCCGCGCGAACGCATGCTTGGAGTCGTACTCAATCGCGCCGAGATAGAGCCGGACGAAACTGCTTACTACTATCAGCCGCGGCATCAACGCATGATGGCGGCGCCTGTCGAAGGGACGGAATACGATCAAGGGGCAGCAAACCCTGAGATGATCTACCTCGAGGAGGACATGGTTTCTTGAGTCTCCCTCTCCCTTTGGGAGAGGGCTGGGGTGAGGGTTTAGCTGGTGAAATCTGAATCAATATTCTTGATTGTTTGTACTTAATCCCCACCCTAACCCTCTCCCAGAGGGTGAGGGAATAACTAAATGTCAATGAACGCATCCAGACAAAAGGCTCGCACCGTTCTGCTCTTGCTCGTCGAAACAATGTTGCTCTTCGGCGGGCTAATAGTAGCTGTGTATGTTCGGCTGGGAGCCCTCGACGCCGAAGAGACTCTGATCCAACGCCATGGCTTTTACAAAGCTGCCCTGTTCACGATTTTCTGTCTAGCATCATTCTATCTTTTCGATCTCTATGATTTCGTGGTAATGCACGACCGGCGCGAGTTGGTGCTGCGACTGCTGCAAGCCCTGGGGCTCGCCTGGATGGCTTTAGCGCTGCTGTTTTACGCGGTGCCACAGGTAATGATTGGCCGCGGTGTATCGTTGATCTCACTTCCGCTGGCCCTCCTGCTGATGGTTGGGTGGCGGCTGGCGATTCACTGGATCCTGGGCCATCCCGAAGTCGGCGAGCGCATTTTGATCGTCGGTTCCGGTCCGTTCGCCGTCGAGATCGCGCGCGAGACACTCGGCCGTCCCGATGCCGGCTTTCGCGTCGTCGGTTTTGTGGACAGCGATCCTTCGCTCGTAGGCAAAAGTCTCATCAATCCCAGTGTCATAGGATTGACTTCGGAATTGGGCGCGCTGGTTCGTCGCGAGAGCATCGATCGTATCGTGGTGGCAATCGGCGACGCGCGCGGACGGTTCCCAACGCAGGAACTTCTGCGGCTCAGTTTGTCTGGTGACGTAACGATCGAAGAGAGCGCCTCGTTTTATGAACGACTCACCGGTAGGGTGTTGCTGGATATGATTCGGCCGTCGTGGCTGATCTTTTCCAGCCGCGGCCGGCGCGCAAGAATTAACGAGATCGTTCGGGTTGGGTTGCATCGAACAGTTGCTTTTATCGGCGCAATCCTTTCTCTGCCGATTGCGATTGTTACGGCAGTCTTAATCAAGATCGATTCGCGCGGGCCGATACTCTACAAACAGGAGCGCGTTGGCAAGAACGGCCGGACGTTTACGCTGATGAAGTTTCGATCGATGCGCGTAGACGCCGAAAAAGACGGCCCCGTCTGGGCCCAAACCGACGACCAGCGAATGACGCGGGTCGGGCGCATCATTCGCAAAATTCGCGTCGATGAAATTCCGCAGTTTTGGAGCATCCTGCGCGGCGATATGAATTTCGTTGGGCCGCGACCGGAGCGTCCGCACTTCATCGCGCAACTGGCGCAGGAAATTCCGTATTACGAACAGCGGCATCTAATCGCCCCGGGACTGACCGGCTGGGCGCAGATCAAGTATCCGTACGGCGCATCGATCGAAGACGCCCGACAGAAGTTGCAATACGATCTTTACTACATCAAGAAGCAGAGCCTGACGCTCGACGCAACGATCATGTTCGAAACGATCAAGACGATTCTGTTTGGAAGAGGAACGTAGGAATGTCCGACAAACTTCAGTTTGTCGCACCCTGCATGGAAGAATCGATGCTAACACCAGCGACAAACTAAAGTTTGTCGGACATTATTCGGAGGTTGAAACCATGAAGAAGCTGTTAATTCAAAATCTTGTCGTGGCGATTGCAATGGCCATCGGCGTAAGCACCTTCGCGCAGTCGCCTAACAATGCGTCTCGTCAACGCAAAGCGACAGCCGATAGCCCGTCCCCGGCAGCGGCCGATGCGAAGCCTTCTGAGGCTTCGACGACAGTTAACCCGAGCGCCGATAAGAGCAAGGATAAGAATAAGCCAGCGGAAGTCACCGCGGACGCGCAAACCAATCGCACCGATCAGGCCTCCGAAGAAGCCGCGATCGTTCCTTACTACAACAACTTCTTCACGACCTATCGGCTCGGGCCTGAGGACGTAATCTCGGTTACCGTCTTCGGCCAGGATCGTTACTCGAAGCAAGGCATTAAGATTCCTCCGAGTGGACGCATTTCATTGGCGTTGATTCCCGACGGCATCTTTGTCAACGGCAAAACCGTCGATCAGGTTGCTGAGTTGATCAAGAAGCGCTATGACGAATACATCATCGTTCCGCAAGTATCAGTGTCACTGGATCAAGCCGGTTCATATCGCTACAGCGTGGTCGGCGACGTAGGACAACCGGGAATCAGACTGATGACGCGGCGTCTTTCTGTCAGCGAAGCCATTGCCGAGGCCGGCGGCGTGCTGCAGACCGGCAATCGCAAAAAGATTGTAGTCCTGCGTAAGCAAGCGAACGGAAGTTTGGCGCAGATTCCGGTCAACCTCTCTGCTATCTATCGCGGCCAGGCGCCTGATTCGGTCTATTTAGTCCCCGGCGATCAAGTTATCGTTCCCGGAAACACTCTGAAGAAATTGCAAACGATCATGGGATTCACTCAAGTCTTGACCTTCGCGCGATTGTTTACGGGTGGATGGTAGAAAAGAAGGAGGCAGGAGGCAGACGGCAGAAAGCAGGAAAAGATGAGATTGATCGAACTCCAGAGGTACGTCCCATCGCGTTTCCTGCCGTCTGCCTCCCGCCTCCTGCCTCCTGCTTTCTGCTTCCTGCTTTCTGCCTTCTGCCTATTGCCTTCTACGTACGGGTCTACCTGGTCTCGCCAATCATCGGGCACGATGGCCTGGCTGCACGCAGTTTACTTCCTCAATCAGCAACATGGGTGGGTTGCAGGCTCCGGCGGCACACTGCTCGAAACCGAAGACGGTGGCAATACCTGGAAGAAGGCACTTACCTTGACCAGGGACAGGCTCAACGACATTTACTTTGCCGATGAGCGGATTGGATGGATAATCGCCGAACGCGACGAACTCAAACTGAAGACGAACGATGAAGCGCGCTCGTATTTGTTGAAGACCGAAGATGGAGGTTTGACTTGGCGGCAACTATTTCTTACGGGTCCTGATTCGAACGTGCGGCTAGGGCGCGCAGTCTTCGCTGACGCTGAACGCGGTTGGGCGTTTGGCGAAACTGGTGTCGTGTTCGCGACGATAGATGGCGGCGCGCATTGGACTCGACAAGCGTCGCCGACTAAACATCTTCTGTTGGGCGGCGCCTTTGTCGATAACGTCCACGGATGGTTGGCCGGCGCTGGCGCAACGATCTTGCAAACCAGTAACGGCGGCATGACCTGGCAAACCGGCTTCGTGCGCGATGGCAGCGGCGCGCGCTTCAATGCAATCAGTTTTGTCGGCGATCGTCTGGGCTGGACCGTAGGCGCGGCGGGCCGCATCTTTGCCACGACCGACGGCGGACATATCTGGTTCGCGCAACGCTCTCCTTTAAATGTCGATTTGCTGGACGTGAAATTCATCGACGCCAGCGATGGCTGGGCCGGCGGCGATCAAGGCCAATTGCTCCACACGATTGATGGCGGCGCTCACTGGATGGTGGAATCAAGCGGCACGTCTCATGCGCTCCAGCGCCTCTTCTTTACCGATCGAAATCACGGCTGGGTGGTAGGATTCGGCGGCACGATTCTTAATTATGGCCAATCCGGGGCACCCCGGCTGAAATAGGCGCTTGCTTTTGCTAGCCGACAACTTCTCTCTTATCCGTTTTTCGCGGGCGGTGGCGGTGGCGGTGGCGGAGGTGGCGGCTTAACCGCAACAGGTGGAGGAGGAGGATTCGTACCTCTCCTAATCACTTGAGGCCTCGGCGGCGTCCGAGCCGTCGGCGGCGGGGGA
>QHXG01000484.1 GCA_003222845.1 Acidobacteriota bacterium
ACTCCCAACCACCGAGCGTGTTGTGTCGCCACCCATTTCCCTTCTGGAAGAAAGGTAGCCGATATGTATAGGTGGTGACGAAGATGTGGCGGCGATCAAAACTAGCCGGACCGTAATTGAATTTTCGGTTGTAAGGATCTTCCAGGTTATCAGTGTTGCCGCTGCTGTCGGTAAGCACTTTGGACCAGGTGTAGCTGCCGGTCAGCCTCAGATTTCCTTTCCGCTTCGTCACGTAAAGCTGAAGCGCGTTGTAGTTCGAGTTGGAATCGCTGAAACGCATCCGGATGTTCGAATAACCTTTGTAAGGCCGGATTGCGTTGGTAGAAAGCGGGCTGGCCAGCTTTGAGTTCGCCAGGATATCGGCGAATGACGGCGCGTTGATGTCAGGCTGGCGAATCAGATGCCGGCCCAGGTTGCCGACGTAAGCTACCTCGCCAAAAAAGCCGTGCGGTAATTCGCGTTGGATGCTCAGGCTGAAGTTCATCTGATAAGGCACGACCAGATTCGGATCAATTGAATCGATGCTGCCAAACGGCGTCAGCGCCGAAGCTTTTGCTGCCGCGAGATTCGCGAGGTTTCAACCTGCGAGCTGATCGAGAAGGGCGGAATGCCTACGATTGGGAAGATGAGATTGCCTTCGGGCCGGTCATAGAACATACCAAAGCCGCCGCGAATGGCGGTCTTGTCATTTTTGAACGGCGACCACGCGAAGCTGAAACGCGGCGCGAAGAGGTTCTGGGGTTTATAGATTCCACGCCGGCCAACCGCCGGTACCGCCGCGACGTTTGGATCACTGGCGCTTAACACGCGGCCCAGCTCAGAAGAAGGCACCCCGGGTCCCGGGCGAACCAAACCATTGAAGCGATTGCCGCCCTTGGTGGTGTCGATTGTGCCATTAGCTAAGATGGTGACGGCTTTGGTTGGATCATAAAAAGCCGGATCGAAGCTGGCGATATTGTTCGCCTGAGTATAAGTCGGCCATCCATGTTGATACCGTAAACCGAATTCTACGCTGAGTTGTCTATTCACCTTCCAACTATCCGTGGCATAAGCTTCGAATTGAGAGAAGCGGAAGAATCCGATCGGATCGCTTGCGGACTCGGTGTAAGTACGGAAGTTGCCCAGCAGTGCATCGGCGAAAGCGTTGTTCGTCGTGTTGGGATTGCTGCCCGTACTGAAACTCACGTTGCCGGCGTAGACCGTGCGCCCGTTCTGGTCTTTGCGATTGCGAATTACTACTGCGCCAGTTTTGAGCGTGTGACTGCCGTGAACCCAGGAGAGATTATCGCTCGCCTGGATATCCGTGGTCGGCGACAGCAACGAGGTGGCGGCCCCGTTCCAACTGGCGAAATTCGTGACGGCCATCTCCGGGATGCTATTGTCAAAACGACCGCCGCCGTTGAACAACTGCTGGTAAGCAAACCCATATGTATCGCGCTTCCAGGAATCGCCCAGAGGAAGGACCCGCTGACTATTCCAGGACGCATTGACCTTCGCTTCATTAATCAAAGTGTTTGTAATCATCCAGGAATGGGCCACCTGATAACTATAACCGGGTCGGAGACGATTATTAGGGATCGTGGGCACGTCGGAAGTAATGAAAGCGCCGAAGGGATCCACCAGATCGTAGTTGTCATGGATGTAACGGCCATAGATGCTGTGCTTTTCATTAAAGCGGTAATCCAGCCGCACCAACTCCTGCCGAAAATTGAAGGGATTGGGTAACTGGAATATCGTGTTGTTGCCAGTCGGCGTGTCACTGAACAAAGCGGCTTTCGCAGCCATTGCTGCATAAACGCTCGCTATAGCGCGACCGTCCGCAGTGATCAGACCTGCCGGAATCTTGTTGCCAGGAAAACAGCCGGTGCGCACCGCCGGCTTGGTAATGACTCCATTGGTGATCGTTGGGGCAGTACAGGTTGAGGCCGCGTTGGCCGGGTTTCGCAGTGCTCCATCGTCCGCTGTACCGACGATTCCGTCCGGGCCGCGCAGTCGGACCGAGAAATCCCCGGCGCGCTCTAAGCTGCTCGGCAACGTCCGCGTCGCACCAGAAGTCCGACGAATGAGTTTCCACTCTAAGCCACCGAAGAAGAAGAACTTGTCTTTCTTGATCGGCCCCCCAAAACTTCCGCCGAAGTCGTTGTAACGCAGGGTCGGCTTGGGAATGGCCTTGGCGTTGTTGAAGAAGTTGTTTGCATCCAGCTTGTCGTTGCGCACATATTCGAAGGCGCTGCCGTGGAATCTATTTTCTCCTCTGCGCGTGACAATATTGATCGAGGCGCCGGAATTACGCCCAAATTCGGCTGAGAAATTTGCGGTTTTGATGTCCACCTCTTGAACGAAGTCGATTCCGACATTATTGATCTGGCTGCTGTTGCTGCCTGAATCCAGATTGAAGCCTCCATCGACCGTCAACAGATTCTGATTGCCGCGAGTGCCGTTGACGGGCTGGCTGACGCTTAGACCGGTCATCAAGGCGAGTTGATCGTCAGTAAGCAGCGGCACGCCGGGGATAAGCGTCGTCAGTTGCATATAGTTGCGACCGTTCAGGGCCAGGTCCTGCACCTGCTGCTGGTTGACGACTCGCTCAACTTCGCCTGAGGTCGTGTTTATGGTTTCGCCCGCGGAGGTCGCAATCTGCACGGTCTCCGAGACATCGCCCGGCTCAAGTGTGAGATCAACAGTGAGGTGCGCGTCGGCACCCAGAACATTGTCGCCACGCATGACCTGCTTGAATCCCTTCTGCTCGGTCGATACGGTGTAGGTGCCAACTGGCAGATTCGTTACGGTGTAGAAACCGTTCCCATCTGTGGTCGCCGTGCGCACCAGATTGGTCCCCGTATTGGTTACTGTGACAGTAGCGTTCGGGACGACGGCGCCTGACTTGTCTTGCACCGTGCCAGAGATGCGGCCAAAGATCGTCTGTCCTTGCACGCTGAGACCGCCACAGATCATTAGTACGAGAACCGCGATGATTCTCGCCATAGCCGAACCATTTAGCCCTGATTTGTTTGTGCTTGGCATGTCACTGACCTCCAACTGAAATTCGAGACTTAGGGCAGCCGTCGCGGCCACAGCCGGCGGTGATTGCCCCACGAACTGATCCCCTTGTTATGTCAAACGAAAGCGATGACGAACATTTTCGCTCGCTTCTAATAAGTGCAAATCTCTAGGCCACTCGTGGCGCGGCGAAGGTGGGCGCGGCAATGAGTGCCGCCGCTCCCTTTAGCCGGGGGTAATCCTGTGTGGACGTCACTCGCAAGGACGTACGCGCTGCCTTTTCCGTAAGGGTACGCTCCGCCACCGCTTTGCGCACAACGCCTTCCACTAAGTCCCACGCGGTCGTAATTTCTCCGGACAGATAAATGCAATCGGGATTGATAATGTTTATGATCGCTGCCAAGCCAAGACCTAGAAAGCGCGCGCTGCTTCGTAGCGCGGCCACGGCTTTCGCATCGCCGCCACGCGCTCGTCCGATCAGTTCCAGGATGGTGAACGAATCATGTTCCGAATTCCGAAAAACTTTTGGACTGAGTTTGGACAAATTCCACCCAAAGTAACGGGAGAGCGTCGCCAGATTTGAAGTGTAAGCTTCCCAGCATCCTTTGGCGCCGCACATACAGCGTGGGCCGTCGAGATTTAGCGGCAGGTGGCCAAACTCACCCGCAATATGATCGTGGCCGCGGAATAATTCTCCGTTTATGACGATGCCAACCCCAATGCCATCCGAAACGCTGACGTAGACAAAACTGTGCGGGCCAACCTCTCCGTGTTCCAGCCACAACTGTGCCAGCGCGCACGCTCGGGCGGAATTTTCGACATGGACTGGGAGTCGCGTCGCAGCGCTCAGCCGGTCGCGAATGTCCACGCCTCGCCAACCAAGAGCCGGAGCATTGAGAATTCTTCCGGTGCGTTGGTCAACCATGCCCGGCACCACCAAGCCGATGCCTTCACAATTGGCTAGAAATCCGTTGTTTTTCGCCATTTTTCGAATGCGCGACGCCAAATCTTTGATGAACGCAGGAATTGAAAAGATCGTGTCATACGTCTCCAGCGCAAGCTGCTGCCCCGAAAAATCCGAAAGCATGAGATAGGTCTTGCTGAAGCGAACATCAACGGCGATGGCGAAACGATTCTGAGTTCGAATGTGAAGGAAGGTCGGCTTGCGTCCGCGCATCGCTTCGCCGGTCGCGCCTTCGTAGATCACTTTCTGATCGATCAATTCCTGCACCAGGACGCTGACGGCTCCGCGCGTAACATTCATTCGCCGCGCCAAATCCGCCCGCGAGATGGGCTGATGCTCGCGGA
>QHXG01000485.1 GCA_003222845.1 Acidobacteriota bacterium
CAATCCGGCGGCGTCCGGCGGTGGGACTGGAGTCGGGCAAAAGATATACAATCTCAGCGCGCTCCAGATTCCGACGTTCCCAAATACTGGACCCCCGCAACCTCCGTTCTATATACGGACTCCGAACCGGAGCAATTTCGACGTCTCTTTCTTCAAGAACTTCAACATCAGCGAATCTAAAAAGATTCAGTTCCGGACCGGCTTCTTCAATATATTCAATCAAGCCTATCCGACGCAGATCGCGACCACGGGTGGCTTAGGCGCGAGCGACATCTATCTCACGCTTAATACCGTCTGCAATAGAAGAGTCAGTAATCCCCCCAATGGAACCGGCGGAACCGTTAATGGCACTGTCTGTGATCCGACGGGAGGCTATGCGTACACACAAGAAACCCTGAACAACTTTGGCAAGATCGTCAACAAGCATGGTCGCCGAATAGTCGAATTCGCGTTGAAGTTCAACTTCTAAGTCGATCGCCCCGAGTAGTAAACTCTTTGGCGCGAGGAGCGAGTGACGCTTCTCGCGCCGTTCTTCCTTAATTTAATGAAAAAGAATGTAACTTGCGCCTGCTTGATATTGGCCTTTGCCTTGGCGCTGGCCACAACCGCGTTCGCGCAGGACATCGAGATTGATACAAAGTACAAGTCGGCCGACACCAACAACGCGGTCATTGAAGGTCGCGTGACTCTGCCGTCCGGATTTGCGGCCAACCGCATTCTTAAGATTACGCTAAAGAACTCGTTGACTGTGCTTTCGACCTTGCAGAGCGATAAACAAGGAGAGTTCCGGTTCGATAACCTGAGTGAAGGTGTGTACTTCGTGCAGGCCGAGGATGGAGGCGCAGAGTTTGAACCAGTTGTCGAGAAGGTCATGCTTGGCCGGGGAATTGTTTGGGAGCTAACCGTTCAGTTGCGTGAAAGGAAGATTCCGCGGGTTGTTAACTCTGGGCCTCGAGTGATCTCCGCCGCTGAATTGCATCAGCCGGTGCCGGCCGGAGCGAAGAAGGAATACGAGTTGGGATTGAAACTTGTGGGCAGGGGTCAAATCACAGAAGCTGCCGAGCATTTCGAAAAGGCAATCTCGATTTATCCGGAATACCTGGCTGCCCGCAACGATCTAGGCGCCCAGTATCTCAAGCTGAAACGGCTCGATGACGCGGAGAAAAGCTTTCATATCGTGCTCGCAGGTGATCCAAAGAACTTCAACGCACAATTCAACCTCGGGCTTGTTCGCGTTGAGCGGAAGAATTATTTAGACGCAATCTCCCAATTGAACCAGGCTATAGCTATCGATAGCGCCCGGCCGGTCGCGCGTCTATGGCTTGGCTTCGCGTTGCTGGAGACTGGCGACTTGGCAGACGCCGAGCGCGAGTTGACGAAAGCGTTGGTGATGGGTGGGGCTGAATGCGTGGCCGCTCACTATCACCTCGCGCGGGTCTATCTTGCGCGTGGAGACAAGACCGAAGCGTTGCGCGCCGTGCGAGCTTATCTCGATGACGCGCCTAAGGGTGAATACGCGAAAGAAGCGAAACAGCTTGAGAAGCAGATTAAGAATTGACAGGATTTACAAGATTGACAGGATAAGGAAAATGGACTAAGACACAAGGCCTGAAATGACTGATGACGAACTCACCGAGAAGATCATTGGTTGCGCCCACTTTAGGTGTTGACCTATGTTATGTTTTTCCCCGTTCCAATCCTGTAAATCTTGTAAATCCTGTCTAACGTCCGCTCAAGGTGCAACGGTCCAAGTGAAGCGAAAGTTCCGCGAATACAAACCGAAGGTAGCCCACATAAGGGGTTGAGTTGTGTTTTGTTTTTCCCCGTTCCAATCCTGTAAATCTTGTAAATCCTGTCGATTCTTAAGGCGCCACCGTGAACCGCGTAGCGCGGCTGACGCGGTTCTTACCATCGTCAACGGTCACCTTCAATTCGTAAACGCCAGGTTGAAATTCATTGAGTGGAAAGGAACTCGCGTACTTGATTTGTCCCTGATCGTCTGCCGCCGGGAGCTGCGCCGACGACTTGCCCAGAGACCGGCTGTCTTGCAGGATCTCAAAAGTGAGTTGCAGGGTCGTGGTAGATCCTCGGGCAGGCCATGCAGTAAGAAAGAAGGCTAGCTGCTTCGACGCGGACTTGGGAATAGGCTCGCCCAGATTTGGATAGACAAGCAGTTCCCCAAAATGAAACGGTTGGTCTCGTTTCTGTTCCTCCGGTGTCAGCCGCTCGGCGCGTTTAAGTACTGCCACGCTGCTGAGACTCGGTTTCGTTTCATCGAAACTCTCGATCTGGATCGGGCTGGTGCGAACGCTCGTCTTGCCCGTTAGTTCATCATAGGCAATCAATTCGACCGTGTAGTTACCCGGCCGCAGTTGCGTTTCGCGGTAGAAGAGCAACTCTCCCTTACGGGCAGCGTCGAGCTGCTCAATTGGACCACTCAGTGGATAATGGCGGCTCAGCTTTTGGAGCACCTGACCGGACTGATCTTTGATCAATGCGACGACCGAGAAGTCGGCGTTGTAAGTCTTCTTGTCGGCGGCCGGCGCAAAGTTAAACGTAGACATTGGCGCCTCACCGAGGAGCAACGTCAAGCCCGGCCGGTTCGGGGCGGGAAAGCTCATCGCCGCCGCCCGAAACGAAAATGGATTCGAAAGCGGACGCGCATTCCGGGCAGCGGCAATGGCCGGGGCCTCATAATCCAGGACCGGTAACTGACCAACGGCTTCAACTGCGTAATACCCTTTGCGTGTTTGCACTTCCAGATTCGGCCGGCTCAACTTCAGGCTGATCTGCCGGAAGCGGCCATTGTAATCTTCATTCTTGGGAATATATGAGATCAGATAATATCCCCGCATGTCATCGTTAATCCGGCGCAGCCCGGCGGACAAATCATTTGTATCGTGTATCAAGACGCCGCCAGTTTCGTCGGCGAGCTCGCCGAGGCCACCCCGCGGATCAAAGCGCAATAGGTCCTCGTTTCGTTCCAGCGATTTCGTAAAAGGTCCATTTGTTCCGCGATCATTTCCCCGAGCTTGTTGCTGCAAGCGTTGCGATGCGAGTGAGTTCAGCTCGCGCGTTGCTTCGGCAGTACCGCTCTCTACACGGAGGCCGGCCGAATCAATCGTATAGATGCTGACATTCGCGCGATTGGCGGCGCTAATGACGGCAGGAAATTTCATCTGAACCGATGGTGGAAGCGCCAGGCCCTCAGAAAAGAAGATGATCGTCTTTCTACCCGGGAGGTTGCGCATTGGATTGATCACGGCGAGGAGCGCGTTTATCGTGGCGAATCCTTGCTGATCGCGCTCGAGCACCTCGAACTGTTCGAGGATGTTAGTTTCCATCTGGATGAACTCTTGCTCGGCCGCTGCTTGGCCTGAGGCCGCACCCGCGGCAGACGCGCCAGCGCTGTCACGTCCAGCTCCCGCCGTGACCGCCGCAGACGCAGATGAAGAGGTCTCTTGGTCTAACGCTGCGTTTCGTTCAGCCAAATCGCGACCTCTTGCAGCGCCGGAGAGGTACGTTGACGTGCTGGCACTGGTCGCGCGCTCGATAGCTTGCTTAACTAAAGCGGAATTGTCTGTGAAGGATTGAAACGTCCGCAGCGATTGATCGATTCCAAAGACGCCAGTGAAATCGCCGCCGGCCATATTTTCCTGCGTGTAGGCCAAACCCGCTTTTCTGGCCAGCGCGCGGGCTTCCGGTTGCAACCTATCAAAAACCAGAGCGATAACACCCGGAGTCGCCCGGTTCTGAACTATCGGCGTCGTCGGAGCAGTTGCCGGTGCGGACTTGTCTCGGTTCGCATTTTGAACCTGATTTCGATCTGCTGTGTCCGGCGTCGCTTCGCGTGTCACAAAGCGAAACGATTGGACCTGTTGGCGCATGCCGTCTTCATAAATTTCAAAGTCGGACGAACTGAGATCTTTGACGGGTCTGCCCTTCTTGTCCTTGACAACCACATCCAGCCTAACTTCGTTGGCTCTAACCTTAATGACGTCAACTTGATCCTGCGGCGTGGGAGTTT
>QHXG01000469.1 GCA_003222845.1 Acidobacteriota bacterium
TCCCGCGCGTTCAATAGCCTCAATTTTTTGGTCCAGAATCGCGGTGGAGATTTCCGGATACTTGACTGAGAACGTGCCGCCAAAACCGCAACAAGCATCGGCATTTACCAACTCGACAAATTCAGTCCCGCGTACCTGCTTGATTAACCGGCGCGGCTCATCATGAACATTCAGATCGCGCAAACCGTGACAGGCATCGTGCCACGTCACTCGACCTGCGAAGCGCGCGCCAACATCATCTATCTTTAGCTTGCGGACCAGAAACGAACTAAGCTCAAAGGTCCGAGCGGCAAGCGCGTGCGCCCGTTCGCGCCAGTGCTGATCGTCGGGAAACAACGCCGAGTAGTGATGCACCATCGCGGTGCATGATCCCGAAGGACTAACAATCGCCTCGGCCTGGCTTTCTTCGCAAAGTTCTATGAAACGCTGCGCGACGCGTCGTGCCTCAGCTCTATAACCCGTATTGAAAGCGGGCTGTCCGCAGCAAGTTTGGCGCTCGTCGAATTCGATCGAGCACCCGGCGCGCCGCAGCACTTCGACTGTGCTCGTCCCGATGGCGCTCCACAACTGATCGACCAGGCACGTCACGAACAGTCCGACACGCATACCATTGTCGATTTCCGATTGCCAATTGCCGATTGAATTCATTGCCGATTTCCGATTGTTGATTGCCGATTGATCTCAAAATCAGTCGGCATACCTTCGGCATCGCATACTAATGTCTTAAGAGCCGCGAAGCAACAAGCAATCGGCAATTGGCAATCGGAAATCGACAATGTTTAGAGGGTCACGACTCCCTTGATGTAGCCCGGCGTGTGAATGTCTTTGACCAAAGCGTCCTGGACCGCCTCGAGAGCAGGGTAGCGGTGGGTGATAAGGGGAGCGACATCGATTTCTTTTCGCTCGATCAGATTCAGCGCGCGAAGATACACCGAAGGGCGGCCGTCCGGCTCAAATCCTCCGGAGGCGCCGACGGGAGTGATGAGGCAGGGCTCTCGGAACATCAGATTGTTCAGCACGCTCAAGTCGACCCCGGCGTGGCCGTGGCCGTAGAGCAGCACCGTCGCCTGCTTTTTAATTAATCCGGGAATGAAGGCGAGCACTTGTCCCGCACCCGAGGCTTCGATCAAACAGTCCACGCCTTTTCCGTTCGTATAATCCTGCACTGCTTCAACCGCGTCACGGTCACCAGGGTCGATTGCCTGATCCGCGCACAGCCGCGAAGCCAGCTTGCGTTTCTCCTCATTGGGCTCGCTCACCAGCAGCAACCCATCGTAACCAAGCACGCGCCGCAGGTATTGAACGAACATCAAGCCTGCCGGTCCCGCGCCACAGATCAGCACCGACCGGACGCGCGGCCCAGTCGCTGCTCCGTTGAGGTGATAACGAGTCTGCGCGCGCGCAGCTGCATCAGCCGAGTGAATGATGCAACCCAGCGGTTCGGTTAAAGCCGCCGCGGCCATATCAAGTTCGCTGCGAATGTGTACGGCGTTGACTGCGGGCACCGCAATGAACTCAGCCAACCCGCCCGGCAATCCCGTAATACCGTGCTCAGCGTAAAACTCGCACTGATGTGAATCTCCTGTCCGACAATAATCGCAAAGCGTGGTCCTTCTGAGGCTCACACAGTTCAATCCCTGATCCACAACCACGCGATCGCCCACTTTTAGATCGAAAACTTCGCTGCCAACCTCTGCGATGCGTCCGCTAATCTCGTGGCCGAGAATCTGTGGCTGGACGTCAAACGGAATAGGCTGTCCATAGTCATCGGTATTGTAGTTCGCATGGCCGGCGAAGATATGCGCGTCCGTGCCGCAGAGGCCGACCGCGGAGACTTGCACCAACACGTCGTCCGGACCGGCGTGCGGAATGGGAACATCTTGCACTTCCAGCTTTTCTACACCACACAAGACACTCGCTCGCATCGTTGTGGCCGCGCGCGTGGTGGAAACTGTCTTTTCCCAAGTGTCGATTGAAGTACTCAAACTATTCTCCTGATGTAACGCAAACTGTTAGTTTGCAAATCGCAAGCTAACAGCTTGCGTTACAAACTCGTGGAAACTTCGGATTCAATATCACTCGTATCCAGACGTCCGGCATCCCGCAACTCGGCGAATCGCTGCATGGTTTCGCGGATGCCCGCCGCGACCGGCTTTGAAGGCAGATCGCCGAGCGCTCTTTTGATCGCCGCATCATTGATAGCCGGAGCAATCGGAATCGGTGGGCCGCCATACGTTACCAATTGGCGATTGGGCGTTATCGAGTTCTGGTTGATAAGTTGAGCGATGCGCGCGACCTCGACCGTTTCGCCGTGCAGGTTGAATACGTGAGCGCCTTCGGGGGCTCGATCGGCGCAAGCTATAAATGCAGCGGCGGTGTCGGCCACGTATTGAAAATCAGTCGCGCCGCTGAAGCGGATGTGAAACGGGACGCCCAGCACGGCGGCTTTCATCGCCTTGGTTGGATCGCTGGTTAGTCCGGTATCGCGATTGACTCCATACACCGTCAGAGGTCTCAATCCCACGGTATTCAATCGATGATCCAGAAAGTAAACGCGGGCGTTCCCTTCATTAGTCCGCTTGAATACACCGTAGTGAGTAGCCGGTTCGCAGGCGGCTGATTCGTCGAGCGGATAGTCTGCGTCGCCGGCGCCGAAAACGGCTGCGGAACTGGCGTAAACCACGCGCTCCGCGCCAATCACTTTTGCCGATTCAAGAACATTCAGAGTGCCGATGACGTTTACGAATGCTCCCGCTACCGGATCGACTTTGCAGGTCGGAACTTGTAAACCCGCAAGATGAATAATGCGGGGCGCTCCTGACGCTTCGAGAGCTGAACGCACGGCGCTTACGTCTGTAATGTCGCCGGCAATAACGCGAACTCGCT
>QHXG01000470.1 GCA_003222845.1 Acidobacteriota bacterium
CATCCGATACGCGAGATAACCGGTCTGCTGAAATTCAATCGAGAGGAAGTAGGCCGCCGATACGCTGATCCGCTTCACTTCAATGCACTGCTGATCGGCGCCGCACGAAGTTATTTCATTCATCCAAAAATCCCAGCCGCTCTGATCGGGTTCGCGGTTAAGGAAGTCCAGATACTGTTGACGAACGAAGAACTGCGTTTCATTGATTGGGTTTGAGCCTGGCGTCAGATCGAAAAGCTCTGCGCTGCTAAGGGTCGTGTAATCAATATCAAAATCTCCATCGGCTCCCCCTGCGACTAATACTCGCCCATTGGGAAGCAATGTAGCCGTGTGATAGCCGCGGCGATCGTTGAGACTGCTGGTAGGGTTCCACGTGGCGGTCCTTGGGTCGTAGACGTCGGCCTCCTTATACGACTGGTCATAGTTGCCGCCAGCCACCAGGATCTGGCCACTACGAAGCAGCGTCGCCGTGTAGGCACCGCCGTGAAATCGATTGAGCATGCCGCCGGCACTCCAGCCTTGTGTGGTTGGGTCATAGAGATCCGCGCTAATACTGCCTACGAATCGGGAGATAGTTACCAGAACCTTGCCATTGGGCAGCAGCGTTGCTGTGTCGGCACAACCGAACGTGTGCGGAGGGTTAGTCACGCTCCACTTCTCCGTGACTGGGTCGTACAATTCCGCGGCATTGCTACATAGAGAATTCCCTGTAGCCAGCACCTTTCCATTCGGCAGCATCACCGCGGTCGAATGACGTCCGGAAATCGTCCGGGGAGTGTCCGTGCCGCTCCATGTTCCTGTCGCGGCGTCGTAAAGTTCCGCAGTGTTAACAGGAGCATTGCTGCTGTCGCCGCCTACGACCAAGACCTTGCCATTTGTCAGAAGTGTCGCGGTGTGGCTATTACGGGCAGCAATTAGACTGCCGGTCATAGTCCACTGCCCGGTGGCCGGATCGTACAACTCCGCGCTCTTAAGAGAGGAAGTTCCGCCCCAACCTCCCGCCACCAAAACGTTTCTGTTCGGCAGCAGTGTTGCCGTGTGCGCATAGCGGGGTGTATTGAGGCTGCCGGTGTGGCTCCAGATCCCGGTGGTCGGGTCATATAATTCTGCGCTGCCCTTAAAGTCCAAATAGCCGAAGCCCCAGCCTCCCACAACCAGAACCTTGCCGTTGGGCAGCAACGTCGCGGTGTGACCATAACGGGCAGTGCCAAGGCTGCCAGTCACGGTCCAACTTGGACCAGCAGCTTGCGCAATAGCTAGTCCCGCTGAGGGCAAAAAAACAGTCGTGCCACCGATCAAACCGGCCACTGCCAGAATCAGAACGATCGGATGTCGCGCGTGATTTCTCTTGTTTCTCATGATAAGCCTTCAACCTCTTGCAGTGGTCGATTGTTCGTTGAGCTACTCTGCTCAAGCCAGGTCTGTTATCGCAGCCCAAACGTCCAAGGTCGCTCAGGGTGCGAATCGTTGGCGGTATTCAATCGAGGTAATGAATGCCTTGACCATTTCGGCGCTGGCGAAGTCTCCGTTGAAGGCGTTGACCTTGTTCAGCCAGAAGTTGTAGCCGGAAAAGTCTGTGTCAGGTCCGGAGTTCGGATCGCGCCGCAGATAACCGAAGTACTGCATCAGGACAAAGGCGCGATTGAACTCGGCGTCGGAAAGGTTTTGATTCTCAGCGACGGCGCGCAACACTTGCGCGCGCGCCTTCACGCCTGTTGTTAGATCACTTACCAGATGATCACGCTCTTCTTGCGACAAAGGATTGCCGGCATTCATGTTCAGTTTGTCGACGAACTCCCCTGGCGTCATCGATTGCGGATAGGCCGACGTGAAGCGCGGTCGATTCACAAATTCGTCGCTGAACGCCTGCTTGTTATTTTCCAGCGCTGTCTCCCAACCTGGTTGCCCCACGACCACTCCATTGCCAATCTCCCGCTCATCGGGCAGAAATTCACTCAGACGGATCGGCACCGGCAAGTTGGGCGGATTGCCGAACGAAGATTTGTAAAGGCGATAGACCAGATAGCCGGTCTGCTTAAATTCAATCGACAGGAAGAACGCCGCCGAGACGTTGATGCGTTTGACTTCAATGCACTGAGCATCGCTTCCGCAAGAGGTGATCTGATTTGTCCAGAAGGCGAGGCCGGCCGCATCCGGTTCGCGATTGAGGAAGTCCAGATAATGTTGGCGGACGAAGAGCTGTGCGTTGCCTATGCCTGGCCCAGTGCGCGTGGCCATCCATATATCGCCCCCGCCAAAATCACCTCCCACGCGATCACTTGAGAAGAAAAGGGTCTGGCCATCAGCAGAAAGATACGGCGCCCGATCGTCAACTGAAGTGTTAATGACAAGGCCCAGATTGGCTGGCGTAGACCAGCTATCAGAAGTCGTCTGACGAGTTGAAAACCACAGATCAATACCACCGGAGCCTCCAGTGCGGTTCGAAGAAAAGATAACCTCTAAGCCATCGTAACGTATGGTCATGCGCGTATCTCTAAAAGTGCTGCTGAGCTCGGTGACTCGAGTGGCCGGATTGAACGACCCGTCTTCGTTCTGTGTGCTCTGATAAATATCCCAGTCACCAAGACCTTCCGGCCGATTGAGACTCGTGAAGTAAAGGGAGGCCTTTCCGTTCGCGGGATCAACGAAATAGAACGCATCGCCTTCATTAGCGGAGGTGTTCACCGAAGCACCGACGTTTTTTGGTGTCTCCCAGCCGAAGTCGTCATTTACATCGCCGCGATAGGAGACCCAGATATCAATGCCACCGAGACCTCCAAGTCGGGCGGATGCAAAATACATCCAATGATCGTCCGGTGAAAAATTGGGGGCAAACTCGGCCTTAGAACTGTTTATAGTTGGTCCTAAATTCTTCGCAGTTCCCCAGGGCGCGTTGAGGCTCGTACGATGAGAAACGTAAATGTCATTTGACCCGACTCCTCCGGGTCGGTCTGAGTCAAAGTAAAGACTCAAACCTTGATGTGTAATCGACACCTGCACCTCTCTACTTGCAGTGTTAATATTCGGGCCAAGATTCACCGGCGCCGACCAATCCGAATATTGTGGAGTGGCCGATGGCGATTGAGCCAAGACGACGGAGTTAACTGTACCTGCGGGTATGTTTGAGAGAAGGTTGAGCAGAACCAAGCTCCCCAGCAAAGTTAGAAACGATTGGCCCGCTTTGCGCATTATCGTTACAGCAGCGTATTTCATTGGATTTCTCCTCATGGTTGATGGTTACCTTATCCGTACATGAATGCCGAAACAGTGGTCTCTGATCCGGTTCAAAATTCCCAAAAAAGCGATTGCCGTTGCTCGCTCGACGGGCTAGCGCATCCGCGGCGAGTCTTGCTATGCTGTGCTCTACTTA
Source organism: Acidobacteriota bacterium (assembly GCA_003222845.1). Lineage (GTDB taxonomy): Bacteria > Acidobacteriota > Blastocatellia > Pyrinomonadales > Pyrinomonadaceae > UBA11740. The sequence goes on from QHXG01000470.1 coordinate 3,371, forward strand.
CTAATGCGCGAATCGCAGGGCGAACCTCTAAATGTGGTGAGAAGCGACGACATAAATGAAATAAAATGAAACGAACGATTCTCTAAACTCGACCGCGTTGCAATAGTTCAATCGCTTCTTTGCGAGGATGGGCCAGTGACGCACGCACCTCATGAAGTAACCAGGCTGCTGAAAGCTTGGAGCGACGGCGATCAGTCTGCGTTGGATAAACTCATGCCGTTGGTTTATGACGAGTTGCACCGGCTGGCCCATCAACACATGCGCCGCGAAAAGCCCGGCCACATGCTGCAAACCTCGGCGCTGCTCAACGAGGCCTATATGCGGCTGGTGGACCAAAGCCAGATACGCTGGGAGAGCCGCACTCATTTCTTTGGCATTGCGGCGCGACTGATGCGCCAGATTCTGGTCGACGAAGCACGGCGGCGGAGTTATGCCAAACGCGGCGGCGGCACGATTCAGGTTCCTTTTGATGAAGCTGCGGCCGCCAGGCAAGAGCAGTCAGTGAATGTCATGGCTCTTGACGACGCCATGAAGAGTTTGGAAAAGATCGATGAGCGCAAGAGCCGGATTGTTGAGCTGCGTTTTTTTGGCGGGTTGAGCATTGAGGAAACGGCCGAAGTTTTGAAGGTTTCGCCCGGCACCGTGATGCGCGACTGGACTTTTACCAGAGCCTGGCTGCGAAAAGAGATGAGCGCAGATTGAGTCGAGCGCGCTTTCACGGCTGTCACTTATTCTCGTGTCCACGTTAGAGGTTTCCTCTCGGATTGCCGCATGAAGTTATGGGACGGGA
>QHXG01000112.1 GCA_003222845.1 Acidobacteriota bacterium
CCTCGTCGGCAATCATTTCTGAAAAACCGGTGGCGATAATTACGGGCAGATCGGGGCGAAACTCTTTGACCCAGCGCGCGACGTGCAGGCCGCTCAGCTCCGGCAGACCGAGATCGCAAACCATCAAATCAAATTCAGCTTTGTCCAGGCGATCGAGGGCTTCGGCGCCGGTGGTGGCTTCGGTTACTTCATGACCCTGGGCGCGGAACGCATCGTTCAAGAGCACGCGGACTTTCTCTTCATCTTCGACTACCAGAACGCGTGCCGGCTTTGTTCCGTTGGTTGGCGCCAAGGGTGTGGCCACTGCAGGCGAAGACGATTCGTGAAGCGGCAGAATTACCTCGAAACGAGTTCCTTTTCCAGGGGCGCTGATAACGTTGATGTGGCCACCGTGATTCTCGATGATGCCGTGCGAAGCGGAGAGGCCGAGGCCCGTGCCGCGTTCACCTTTGGTTGAATAAAACGGTTCGAAGATGCGTGGGATGACTTCGGGTGGCATGCCGGATCCGGTGTCCGCAACCCAGAAGCCGGCGTTTAGACCATCGTTGCGCGTTCCGATTTCGATTGTTCCACCGTGGGCCATCGCATCGACGGCATTGAAGATCAAGTTCAGCACGACCTCGCGCAGTTCGGACGAATCACCCAAAGTCAGCACTGGTTTGGGTGCCTCCATGCGCACTTCGATGGTGCCGGTACGGTGCGCTGATTCTGCCTGCCATTTGGGTCGGGCGATCTCGACACTGGAAATCACGAGTTCGCTCAAATCAACCGGCGCGGACGCCCGGGTCGAACCACGGCGCGAGAAGTCGAGCAGACGCCGCAAGGTCTGCGAGCAATCCCCAACTGCTTGAGTGATGACTTCGAGGCTCTTCTGGTTTGGTTCATCGGCGCCGCTGCGCATTAAGAGCAACTGCGCCCTTCCCTGAATCACCGTGAGAGAATTATTGAGGTTGTGCGCGACACCGGCGGCGAGTTCACCCAACGCGCGCAACTTATCAGATCGTGCGGCGCGTTCCTGAGCCAACTTGCGTTCGGTAATATCGCTCATGAAAACCATTACTCCGGTGATGCTGCCGTCACGCCAAAGCGGCGATGTATGAGCATCCATGCAGCGAACGCGCCCATCGGCGCAGATCGTGCGCAATTCGAATTGTTTCTGTTCGCCGGCGAGGGTGCATTGGAGTGCGGCGCCAGCCTCTTCCTTCGATTCAGCAGCGCCAATCATGGTGAAGTCCTGGCCGAGAAGTACTGAGGGCGTTAAGCCACTGTCGATTTCCGCGCGCTGGTTCATCCACGTGAAGCGACGCTCGGAATCCAGCGTATAGATTTCGTCGGGAGCAAGATCGACCAGACTAGCCAGAAACGCGCGTTGCTTGCTTGCTTCTTCCTCGACGTCTCGCAAGTCAGATATGTCGCGGGCAATGACGATGCATCCGGCGGCGGAATCAGGTTGCTGATCTCCGGATTGGGGAACCACGCGCACCAGCAACGGTCGACGCGCTTTGTTTTCGGCGGGAAGTTCGACTTCAACGGCTGCGCCACTCGCGATGGCGCGATCCACCATGCAACCAGCCCCTTCCAAACCCCACAACATGTCGCAGCAGCGGCGACCCGACAGGAATGCGCGCCGCGCCTGCTCCAGCGATTCGCCGGCGCGGTTGATCTTCTTCAGCCTCTTGTCGGCGCCGAAGATGTAAACCGCATCCGGCAAACTGTCGATCGTCGCCTCCCACACGCGGTCGGAAGCCATCAACGTGTTGACGAGTTTGATATGCGCTTCTGTGGAACTCATTTCGGAAGTGGCGTTGGCGGAGTCTTCACCTGCCAGCTGTACTCGGTGTAATGTCGAGAGTGGCAGTCCTGCCCACCGCGCGCGCGGCAAGGCTTATGCCAAGAGACATTCGCTGATTGCATTGCGAAATCTGATAGAAGGCCCCGAAAAAGCGGGATTCTCGCGTCAGGCCGGTGACAGAGATTGGAAGGGTCGTTCACTTTGACAGTTCAGCCTGACAATTTGTCCGTGCGCGTCGACAGTGTGTCATGTAGCAGATGGAAAAATGTGAGGTGAGAAATGGAAAAATGATCAGTTCTTCGGCTCGTATTCACCTCGGGCGCGAGCTGTTTCGTAATCCGAATCCACAAGGCGCATAGCTAAGCGCACGGGGCGATAGCTGAAAGGAGCGGGGCCGCCCAGAGCATTTTGAATTGCGCTGACAATGCCGTCCTGATTATGACGAAAACGGAGCACGTTGCCGTGCTGATTGAGGATCACGAATAGTACGACCCGTCCGCTCTTTGTTTTCATTTCGCCAACCAGCGAGCTCGCGCCTCCATCCGTACGCACGAGAGTTCCGGTTTTTGCGATCACGCTGCCTCGCGTTAGCGCATCTGTGTAACGATCCTCCAGCGTGCCCGGATCGATGCCCGCCACCGGCAGAATATCTGACAGCGAAAGATTGTGTTTCCACAGTTCGTCACTGAGCGCCCGCAGAATCTTCATCATGGCGCGCGGCGTCACGCGATTGATGCCCAGGCCGCTGGTTGACGACAACGCGATCTCGTCCGCGTTAATCTTTAACTTGTCCGCCAGTGTCGCACTTACTGCCTGTGGCCCACCCACGTTTTCGCCAATGCGTTCAGCCATGAAGTTGTTCGAATAACAGAGCAAAACTTTCAGGACGTCCACGAGTTTGCTCGATTTGTGAGTGAGTAACGGAACGGCTTCCGGCGGCGCTGAACCAACTTGAACTTCGCCCGTGATCGTGACGCTCGGCACGCTACTAAGACTCTCTTTATCACCAACCAAAGTGCGCTCGTCGAGCCACGCTCGCGTCGCACTAGCTGAGCGCCGGGCGGCGTCCAGGGTTTCAAGAAACTGCTGGCCGGAGTGTTTTGCCGACCAGTCAAAATTCATCGTAAAGCCCGGCCCGACAATCAGGTTACCAGTGATCGTACGGATCCCAAGCTGGTTCAACTGGCGGCCCAGCATGATGGCGTGTTCGTAATGAAGAGAGGGATCGCGCCCCGTGACTATCAAGTCTCCGGTCAGCGTCCCAGTCGTTTTGTCGATCTTGCCGCCAACCCACAGCGAAGTCACAAAACGATGCTCGGGTCCGAGGTTCTGCAAAGCCACGAGCGCGGTCGCCAGCTTGACTGCTGAGGCCGGATTGAACTTTTCGTCAACCGATTGTGCGGCGACTGTCGATCCGTCGAGCGTTTCCGCAAGCACACCTTGCAATCCATGAATTGACGTCAGATACGATGGCTGCGCCGGCGCCGGTGTAACTGGCGAAATGGAGCGAGAGGTTCCCGAGTTGTCAGCTGGTCCTTGAGCTTGTTCTACGCGCTGCTTTGCGTCAGACTGCAAGACAGTAGTCGCGGAACTTTGTTGACCAAACGCGAGGGCCACGCCCTGCAACATAATGGCCAAGGCGATTCCTATCTTCATCAATCTCTGTTGTGTATTCAACATTGAAATGATAGCGAGTTCCGGGAAAGCGCGGAGCGGGTAGGCCTCGCGTCGTCGTCGCTAATCATATCACGGAATAAGCTTGCGAGGGCCGTGCCTTCCAAAAACGCTCGACTTCGATGCTGACGACCCGGCACAGGATGCATTCCGGGCGTGGTTCGCGTCGCAAGTTCGTTGACAGGGAAATGAACGGGCACCTAGAATTCACTTGTTGAAGTTGTGCCACGCGATCATGCACCTGTAACCGTCGATCGTTTGCGCGTCATATATTTGGCGCGGCGCAATGAGATTCGAGCCAGGTTAACCGAATTCACCGAAGTTTGGCACACGGCTTCAGACGCGCGGCTTTGGGAAGAGATGGTCTTTTGCATCTTTACCGCCGGCGCGTCGGCAAAGATGGGTTTGCGCGCGGTCGAAGCGGTGCGGCCATTATTGAAGACCGGTAGACAGAAGACCATGACGCGTGCGCTGGTCGAAGCGGGCGCCCATCGTTTTCCGAATGCGAGACCGGAGTACATCGTGATCACGCGAGAATATTTACGGAGGTCGTTTTCGATGCGCCTGCGAGAACGACTGGAAAGTTTTCGTGACGCGTCTGAACGTCGCGATTGGCTGGCACAAGATCCGCGCATCAAAGGACTCGGCTACAAAGAGGCGAGCCACTTTTTGCGAAACGTAGGCTTCAAAGGATACGGCATCCTGGACAAGCACGTCGTTCAATGCCTGGCAGAGATGGGCGTGATTAAATCGGCGATGCCCCCGACCAACCGTAAGAACTACCTGGAGACCGAGGCGCGCATGCGAGAATTCGCCAAACAAGTTGGGATTGATTTTGACGAACTTGACCTGGTGCTTTGGTCGATGAAAACCGGCGAGGTTCTCAAGTAGTGGGACGACCATCAACTAGATCTACCATTTCACGAATTGGCGTGCTGGCGCTGGTTTGTTTCGTGTTGGCCGTCCTTGCCGCGGCCAGGCCGGCGGACAATGAAAAGTCGCGCAGCCGCGCTCATCGGGCGCTTCGCAGCGGAGACTTCGAGCGCGCCGAACAAATTTATCGCGAGTTGCTGGCGAAAGACGATCGCGACACGGACGCGCGGCTCGGCTTAAGTCAGGCGCTGCTGAAGCTAAGACGATTGCAGGACTCCTTCGATCACGCCGCACGCGTCATCGCCATCGATCCCCTCTCGGCACGCGCACACGCATTGCTCGGATCAGCCATCCTGGCTTCAGGAGACTTTCGCCTTTCGGTAGAAGAGTTTCGCACCGCGCTAAGTTTGGATGAGAACCAGGCGATGGCCGTAGCCGGTCTGGCAATGGTCGATTATTACGAGAACCGCCTGGCTACATGCGTGTCCGGACTGCGTCGCGCCGCGAGTATCGACCCCGACGAACCGGATTATGTCTTCAGCCTGGGCCAGGCCGCCGCGCGATCCGAAAGGTACAAGGAAGCTGCGGATGCTTATGAACGCTTTCTCATCATTGCGCCGCGCACCGACGCCGATCGCCGCGCCCGCATTCGTGGCCTAATCGACTTCTTGCGTTATCTCGGACAACAGAGTTCGCTTTACGATCTTGAAGGCGCGGATCGAACCATGGTCGAGTTCGAGAACCGGGATAATCGCCCGATCATCAAAGTTCGAATCAATGGCTCGAAGGACTATCTACGCTTCGTACTTGACACTGGTTCGGGCATGTCGGTGCTTTCGGAAGAGACCGCTCGAAAACTGGGGATTAGGCCGGTAGCGCGGGGAGGTCTGGCGCGCGCGGTTGGCGGTGGCGGGCGGTTCGAGATCGTTTATGGATATCTCAGTTCGGTCGATATCGGCGAGGTTCGCGTCGCCAACGTACCGGTTTACATTCGCCATTTCTTTGACGATCATAATCCCGTAGATGGATATCTGGGGATTTCGGCATTAGGCCGGCTGGTGACTTCGGTTGACTATGGAACGCATACTCTGACGTTGATTCGTCAGCGCAATAATGACCTCGATCTGGGAAGGCTCGTCAACAGCGTCGGAAAACCGGCTAACGTTCAGACCGTCGAATCCAGACCGGGCTTCAATGTTTCCGTGCGAACCACCGCGAGCGGTTTTTTGAGTGGCGAAATCCTGATAGATGGAGTCAAGAAACCGCTCAACTTCATTATCGATACGGGAGCCACGGTTACCGTAATGGCTGAGAAGTTGGCGGCGCAGGACGAGTTTCAACCGTTCATAAAGGAGGGTCGAATGCGCGTGTTTGGAGCTGCGGGTATAGCCGAAGACGTGAAGATGGCCTTGCTCCCAACGATCTCCGTCGCCGGCTATTCGCGCGAGAAGGTGGACGCGGCCGTGCTCGATCTCGAGCCGGTAAATGAAACCGCGGGCTTCCTCCAAAGCGGAATTCTGGGCGGTAATTTTCTTCGGCACTTTCGCGTAGTTTTCGATTTTCAGAGGGGCGTAATACGACTCGAGCCGCTGGAGGCCAGCGCGGTCCAAATCGGGAGCCCAACTCCGGAAAGCTCTGTCCATCAGCGATGAAACCCAGCACTTATCTCGAGACTTCGGTTGTTGGCGCGTACCTAGACAATGGCGAGCCCTTTCGTCGCGATCTGACGATTCGCTGGTGGGAACATGAATTGTCAGAATATCGGGCGGTAATATCGCCGCTGGTGACGAGCGAACTTGGGCGCCTCGCTGAACCACATCGTTCCGCGTACCTGAAATTGGTCGAAGGACTCGAACAGGTCGAACTCACGGAAGAGGCGGCAATCCTCGCCGAAGGCTATGTCTCGCGCGGAATTTTTCATCGCAAGTTTATCGCCGATGCCTTGCACGTAGCGGTTGCTTCATTCCACAAAATCGATTATCTAGTTACATGGAACTTCGGCCATTTGGCGAACGTGAGGCGGCAAGCGCGCATCCGTCTATTCAATACGGCGGCCGGTTTTTTCGTTCCCATGATCGTGACGCCGGAGTTTTTGGTTTCGGAAGCAACGGAGATTGAGGCCGCTTAAAATTGAGATTGAGATTTAGAGGATTTGAGATCTGAGGTTTGAGATCTGGAGATTTGAGATCGAAGCGTGTACCGCCGACCTAAATTCTTAACCGTGTTGCATGAGATTCGCGAAAGGATGTCGCGCGAAGCCGACTATGACGTCGATCTGTTCGCCGAGATGGTGCGTTCGGGCGCGCGCCCGAAGCATGGGCCGGCGCGCAACATTCGTGGCCAGAGGAAACACTCGCCGCGCAATGATGAAATCGAAATTGAGCCAACACGGATGAACGGACGCCGACGCGCCTCTTAGCATGGTGCACTTCGCGCTTTACTGTAATGGACGCCACCTTTGAAACGATTGGCTTGGAAGTGCCCAGCGAGAAGGCGATTAACTTTCTCGCCGAGCGCGCCGAGAATCATGGTGAGCCTACGCGGCTATTGCGGCGCGGCGCGGTCCTGCATGGCCGTTGTTGGAAACTCGGAGAAGGTCTCGAAGTCTGGACCGTGCTCTACGAATCAGGCACCGGCGAAGTTTTCTACGCGAACTGTCGTCCGGGTTTTCGCGCCCGCTACATGCAGCGGATCACACCCTGGGCCCTCACCGAGTATGATGAACAAGGCGAAGCAGTAGTGCACGGTTACTGCGGCGGCTCGGACACCGAAGTCCTGTTCGAGCTGCAAAACCTGACGGAAGTTGGCGCCTCCGGTTTTCGCGCGCCAGCGCTGCACGTCGGCTTGTGCGGCCTGGCGTATCGCGCTCGGGTTTGCGCGCGCGAGATGGAGAGGCGTTGGTTGCCTTTGGAAAAGGCGGCGCCGTCGCGCGCGTCCCACGAAAATGATTGGATTCTTCGCGGCCGCGTGTTGGCTTTCAAACCGCTACGAAATCCGCTTTCGGGCAGCGAACTCTACTGGATCTATCTCGATCTATGCGGGCTGAAATTGGAAGTGTTGGTTAATACGCGCTCGCTAAGCGGCGGGCCGCTTTATGTGGGGGGAACTCTTTCCGCTGAAGTTTGGCTTCAGGGCCATGTGTTCGACGAACAGGCACTGCGGCTGCGTTACGAAGGCGTCGATCCCGCCTGTTCGCCGCAGAGTTTCTGGCCAAACTTTTCTCGCAGTAATTAGGGCTGAGATCGATTCTCAGATTTGAGATCTGAGATTTGAGATTCTTGATTGGTTTAGTTGAGACTATTAGCGTTTGATACCTCGCGTGATTGTCCCGGCTTCTGCTCTGCTTGAATGAAGCGACTCTTAATCATCATCCTCACGGTGTTGGTCCTGGCTGTCATCGGCCTCTATGTTTTCGATCAGTACTGGATCCACCATTACGATTCTCTAATTGCGCGCGAAGCCGTCCGCTATCAAGTCGATCCCGATTTGGTGTGGAGCATCGTGTATGAAGAAACCTATTTCACACCGTGGAAGAAAGGCCGCAACGGAGAGATTGGATTGATGCAAGTTACCCCGGTGGTCGCTCGCGAATGGGCTGCCGAGACCAGCTTGACGCCTCTGGAGCAACGTGCTGCCGCGGATACCGAGACGCTGTTGCGCGATCCGGAGCGCAACGTTCAGATCGGCTGCTGGTATCTCGAAAAATCCAGCCAGGAATACCGCGATTCGCCCGGACGTGAAGCGCGGATGCTGGCGGCTTATAACGCCGGCCCTAGCCGGGCGGCGGATTGGAATCGCGTGGCTAATGGCGCCCCGCCATTGACCGAGCAGGAATTCATCGCCCGCATCGATATCGCTTCCACGCGGGCTTACGTCACTTCAATTCTCGATCGCTATCATCGCGTCAAGGCGGCGCGCGGTGCTCCCCAAAACAGTGTCAGCTCCAAAGGTCCAAAGGGTCCTGTCTTCTTTCATCAGACATGACGGTAATCTATTCAGCGCGCTGGCTGCTGCCTATTGTATCGCCGATGCTCGAAGATAGCGCGCTGGCAATCGACGGTTCCACGATCGTCGCGGTTGGCCCACGCGGTGAGATAGTGTCTGCATTTCCAAATTCGCCGATTGAAGATTTCGGCCAAGCGGCGATTCTACCTGGATTAATTAACGCACATTCCCATTTGGAATTGACCGTAATGCGAGGCTTTCTCGAACGCGAAGAAAGCGATTTTTCCGCGTGGCTGAGAAAGCTGACCAGCGCGCGCCCGGCGATGACCCCGGAAGATCTGATCGTCTCAGCCACCTGTGGAGCGATCGAGGCGGCGCGCGCCGGCGTTACCAGCGTTGGCGATTCCAGCTCATCGGGCGCGCACACCATGCAAGCGCTAAGACGTGTCGGACTCCGCGGCATTGTCTATCAGGAATCCTTCGGCCCTGCTCCCGAACGAGCAGCCGAGAACGTCGCGCAACTATGCGATCAAATCGGTGGGATGCAGGAATACGAAAATGATCTCGTGCGTGCAGGCGTATCGCCGCACTCGCCCTACACGGTAAGCGCGACGCAGCTTGAGATTATTTCTCGTCTGGCCATCGATGAAAAGCTTCCGTTGATGGTGCACGCGGCCGAATCACAAGCTGAGAAATTACTTCTATTGGAAGGTCGTGGCGCATTCGCGGAGGGACTTAACAAACGTGGTATCGACTGGGATGCTCCGCGAATCTCGACGATTGCCTATTTGCAACGTCACGGCGTCCTGGACACTAGACCTCTACTAGCGCACTGCATCAACGTCGATGATAACGATCTCGATCTCATCAAACAAAGCGGCGCTGCCATCGCTCATTGTCCTAAGTCCAATGCGAAGCTGGGGCATGGCTGCGCGCCTTTCGCTCAATTCGTCTCACAGGGAATCACCGTCGGCCTGGGAAGCGATTCAGTCGCGAGCAATAACACCTGCGACATTCTCGAAGAAGCGCGTTTTGCGACGCTGCTCGCACGACTTGATTGGGGCAGTAGCCCCCGCGTTAGCAAGGGCCCTGGGTCCTTCGACCTCAGCGACGGAATAGTAGAACTCCCTGATAGTCGGAAAAATGCATTGGTCACCGCCGAGCAAGCGTTGTTCGCAGCGACCGTCGGTGGGGCTCGCGCGCTGCGGATCGAAAATCGAGTCGGCGCGCTCGCGAAAGGAATGCAGGCGGACATCGTGGTGGTCGATCTCAGTAGCGCACATCAACAGCCCATCAGCAATCCGGCAGCCACACTGGTCTTTTCCTCATCGGGGCGAGATGTGCTGCTAACGATGGTCGCGGGAAAAGAGATCTATCGTGATGGTCGTGTGAGCACTGCGTCTGAGGAAGAATTACGAATTCGACTGACAGAAATCAGAAGTAAATTCGAAGGTACGTGACTAGTTTATAGACGAGAAGCGCTCTTAATTTTACGCTCTTCCGAATTGAGTGAAATGCCCAGCATTTCGCTCAATTCGGAAGCGGACAAGATGGGTGTGCTAAGCGAGCTATAAACATTTCGCCGCTACGCGGCTGTCTTCCCGACAGAACTCCTAAAGCAGGGTGTGAATAAGAAAGTATCACAGTAAGACCGAACTGCGGTCTTGCAGGTATCCCAGAAATATTTGCTATCATAACGACCATGCTGGACGCGCGACGATTCTTGTTACCCGCAATTAGCACAGCCCTGCTCGGACTGACTTTCGTCGGGAGTATTTCCGCGCAGAGTCCTGGCAATCCCATGACTCCTTCGAATCCCACTATGGTTGGAAGGCACCTTGACGACGATAAGGAAGCGCTCTACGCGCAATTTAACGATTACAAGCGGAACCCGAATCCCGAACAGCAGAGGTTTGCTTATCCAACCGCCAAAGAATATCTGCGCCGGTTCGGAGGCGAGACCGACACTGAGACGAAGGAAGTGCGAAGATTCGTCGCCGAATACGAGAGGGCGATGCACGAGCACGAACTCTATGCTGCTTACGGCGCCAGGAACTACGCGAAAACTTTTGAACTGGGTCGACCGCTCTTGAAATCGGATCCGGAAAGCTTTTTCGTGCTCGGCATTATGGCTGAAGCCGGCTACGACAGTGCGTTAGCGGGAAATGCGAGTCTGAACACCGAGACAATTGATTATGCGAAGCGAGCAATTCGGCTCATCGAGGACAACAAAGTTTCTAAAGCCGATCCGTTCAAGAGCATGGATATTGCGCGTGGCTTTCTTAACTTTGCTTTGGGATGGTTTCTCAAAGACGAAGAGCCGGTTACCGCCGCCGTCGCCTTTACGAAAGCTGTACAGACTGACAGCCCTTATCGAACTGACCCCGCAGCCTGCCATCGTCTGGGCGTCTCAATTCTGAAGGGCGAATTCAATCAATTCTCCGCTCTCTACAACGAAAAGTTTGGCAACAAACCTCCGTCTGCGGAACAGACTGCGATGCTGGAACGAATCAAACACCTGGCCGACCGAGCCATCGACGCCTACGCTCGCGCCGTCGCCCTCAGCACCCGGCCCGAACAACAAGACGCCAAAAACAAAATCCTCGCGCAGTTGACGACGCTCTACAAAAACTTTCACAACGGCTCGGACGCGGGATTGAATGAGTTGATATCGACTGTTCTGTCGAAACCAATGCCTTAGGTGAACTCAAGAAAGCTATGGGCAGGTTTTACCCTGCCCACTTCTGCTTTCTGTTCTCTCGGTCCCGGCCCGCGGGACCCGCGATTGGCCTTATCAACCCTCGATCGTGCTCATCGCGGTTACAGCTTTCTTTTCGTAGGCGGCGATGACCGCAACGTTTCCTTTCTCGACGGTGCTCAGGGAAGCGTCGCTGTAGCTTGGGTTGGCTTTGTACCAATCAAGGCTGGCAAAGTATTTTTGCGTCCAGGGGTCCTTGAAAACCTTTCCTTGGCGAGCATAGATCTCTTCGCGCATCTTGCGAACATCTTCAAGGAATAAGCCCTGGAGCAAAGCGCTCGTGATGGGCGCAGTGCTTATTTGATTGTGCAGCTTGTTTTCGTAAGCGACGATCGTTTCGACATTGGTCTTGTCCGGACCCGAGAGTTCTTCGTCTTTGAAATCCGGATTAGGATCGTACCACGGCTGGCCGCCGAAATACTGATCGAGCCAAATTGTCTTAAAGATACGGCCATGGCGGGCATAGACTTCGTTGCGCAGTAGCCGCAATTCGTGCAAGCTCAGACCGCGTAGCATCGCCGGAGTAATGAGCTTGTTCTCGAACAATTCCATGTCGCCGGGAGCCAAAGCCACGCGACGCTGCTGTCTCTGGATGGTGTCGATCAATTGCAGGTTCTTGCGCTCGATTGCGCTGAGGCTCTTGGGATCGTAATGATCGGCCGGACGATACCAGTAACGCTCGTCGAAATATTGCTGAAGCCATGGTGTGCCATCGAAACGCTTGCCATGAATCGCTTGAATCTCAGCCGCCAACACTGTCCACTCGGCATTGGTGTGTGCCCCGAGTTTCTTCCGCGTTAGAGCGCGGCTCTGGTAGAGGCGCATGTCACCAGCTTGCACGGTATCGTGCTTCTCCGCTTCGGCGATACGAATGACATCCAGGTTGCTACGCTCGGTATCATTCAGCGCTGAATTCTGAAAGTTCGCATTGGCTTTGTACCACGAACGCGATTCGAGGTAACGGCGAATCTCCGCGTCTTTGAAGACACGTCCATGCTTGCCAAAGACGATGCCACGTACCAGTTTGAGATCATCGATGGATAATGCGGCAATGTCGGCAGGAGCAATAGTCTTGCGGGCGAAATCAAAATTCTCCCAATCTTTTACTGCTGGGTATTCGTCTTGTGCTTGGGCGAGGGAAAAAGCCGAAACGAAAGCGAGCAATAGAAGCGGAAGAAGTAAACGAGCGAAGTTGAAAGGGGATTTCATAGGTTGAACCTTCCTCAGCGTAGAGACGAAGCTAACGGATGTTTTTGCGAGTGGATGCGCTGTCCCAACTTGGGTGTGTCTGGAGAGCGATACGAATACCAAAGCCCCATGAATGGGACTCATAAATTGATGAGTCATTCTCCGGCCCAGGCGTGAACGCCTGGGCTAGAGAAAAGCCACGCTAACCTCAGCCAAAAATGTCGCGGACTTTGTCGACCAGTCGCTTGTCTTCCAGATCCGGCGTTTCGATCTTCGCCAACTGTTCCAGAAGCTTCCGTTGTTCGCGCGTCAACATCGTCGGAGTCACGACTGAAACCGCCACAAACAAATCGCCGCGGCCACGACCACCCAGCACCGGCATTCCCTTGCCGCGCACGCGAAAGACCGTTCCAGTTTGGGTGCCCGCAGGAATCTTGAGCGACTGCTCGTTATCGAGAGTCTTGACCTGTACTTCAGATCCGAGGGCGGCCTGCGCGAACGTGATTGGGACTGAAGCATAAAGATTGTTTCCCTGACGCTCGAACTGTTCGTGCTCCGCCACATGGATGACGACATATAGATCACCCGCGGGTCCGCCGTAGGCCCCTGATTCGCCCTCGCTCTGCAGTCTCAATCTCGAGCCGGTTTCGACGCCGGCTGGAATCTTGACTTCCATCGACTTTTCGCGCTCGACGCGGCCGGCGCCGCGACAGCTTTCGCAGGGTGAGATGATCACCTGGCCAGCGCCGCGGCAAGAGCTGCACGTACGCGAGACCGAGAAGAAGCCTTGCTGAAAGCGCACCTGTCCGCTGCCTTCGCACGCGCGACAAGTCTCAGGCTTCGTGCCCGGTGCAGCTCCTGAACCGTTGCAAGTCTCGCACATTTCGAGTTTAGGAATTCGCAATTGCGCAGTCATTCCCGTGGCTGCGCAAATCAGCGCCGCGGTGCGCCGCAGATCGCCGGCCGCCCGCGCGCGCGCCGGCGCCAAATACGTCGCCAAAACCGAACAGGTCGCCGAGAATATCTTCGAAGCCGCCAAAACCTGGCGCGCCCCAGGCCGCACTCGCTGCGCTGGAAACGCCCGCGTGGCCAAACCGATCGTAACGCCGGCGTTGCTCAGGATCGGAAAGCACGGCATAAGCTTCAGCGGCTTCCTTGAATTTTTCTTCAGCCGCAGGATCACTTCGGTTCTTGTCTGGATGATATTGATGGGCGAGTCGCCGATATGCGCTCTTAAGATCTTGCTCGCTTGACGAGCGATTGACGCCCAAAACTTCGTAGTAATCTCGCTTGTTAACAGCCATAGTTCTGATATTGAGAAGAGCGGCCAGTAGTTGAACCGCTGTAACGGCAAAGCCACTGACCGCTTTTTTATTTTACTTGAACGAGTCCGATTCGCTCAATTCCATTTTTGACGTCCGACAACCCTACAGAAACGCGAATTCAGGTTCCAGACCAACTTTAGGAAGCTCTGAATAAGTTAATCTCCTTAACGTCCTCTCTCCCTTTAGCAGAGCGGTTACGGTGAGGGCTTAGTGACGCTACCACCTTCTTTCCTCCCGCATCCGCACGGCTAGAGAAAGGAGATGAATTCTTACGCTGCTCTTCTATGCCCTCACGCCGGCCCTCGCTCAACTTCTTTCGTGGTTTCGGGCTCGGCTGATTCTGCCATCATCGCTGTCGTAAGTTGACGAGCCACACGATCCACGGCATCGAGCGCCATACGCAGTTCACCCAATTCATCGGACTCGAGGGCGGCCTCGCTTTCGCTCAAAAGACGTTGTGCGTTCTCATGACGTTCTTTCGAAAGTAGCCCACCGAATTCCAGAAACGAGCGTTGTGTATTCTTCACCAAGCTGGACAGCCGGTTCACGAGATCGATTTTATCCCGCTGACTCCGATCGCTTTCGGCCGAGGTTTCAGCTTCCCGGATGATCCGATCGATTTCGTCCTGCGACAGACCTGAGCTTGGCGTAATACGCATCTGCTGCTCGCGACCAGTGGCTTTATCCGTGGCCGAGACGGAAACAATTCCATTGGCATCGACTTCGAAGGTTACGTCAATCTGTGGTATGCCACGCGGCGCCGCGGGAATTCCCACCAGCTCGAACCTTCCCAGACTGCGATTGCCGGTGGAGATTTCCCGCTCGCCCTGAAGGACGTGAATCTCAACCGAGGACTGATTGTCGACGACCGTCGTAAATGTCAGACTGTTGCGCAGCGGAATGGTCGAGTTCCGTTCGATGATCTTGGTGAATAAGCCGCCGCGAGTTTCGAGGCCGAGACTCAGGGGCAACACATCCAGCAGCACAATGTCCTTGACATCGCCGGACAACACGCCGCCCTGAATGGCAGCGCCCATCGCTACCACTTCGTCGGGATTGATTTCGACGGAAGCTTTCTTGCCGAAGATGTCCGCCACGGTGCGTTCGACAATTGGCGAGCGAGTTTGGCCACCCACGAGGATCACTTTATCGACATCCGACGCTTGCAGCTTCGCATCGGCCAGAGCGCGCTCGCACGGTTCGACTGTTTGTTGCACCAGATCCCTAACCAGCTCCTCAAACTTCTCCCGCGTGAGCGTCTTGTTTAGATGCTTTGGACCAGACGCGTCGGCGGCAATAAAAGGAAGGTTAAAACTGGTCTCGCTGGCGGAAGACAATTCGCACTTCGCCCGTTCAGCAGCTTCTTTTAGTCGTTGCAGAGCGAGCCGGTCCCGGCGGAGATCGATCCTGCTATCGGCCAGAAACTGATCCGCCATCCAGTTCATGATCCGCTCGTCGAAATCTTCGCCGCCCAGATAGGTGTTGCCTGAAGTCGAGAGGACGTCAAACACGCCGTCGTTCAATTCCAGGATCGAAATATCGAAGGTGCCGCCGCCGAGATCGTAAACGGCGATCTTCTCAGCTTCAGACTTGCCAAGACCATAAGCCAGCGCCGCCGCCGTGGGCTCGTTGATAATCCGTTCGACGTTCAGGCCCGCAATCTTGCCCGCATCCTTGGTCGCCTGTCGCTGCGTATCGTCAAAGTAGGCCGGCACGGTGATAATCGCATCCGCCACTGCTTCTCCGAGAAAATCTTCGGCCGCGGCCTTCAAACGTTGCAAGACAATGCCAGAGAGTTCGGGCGGGCTGTAGACGCGACCCTGAACGCGCACGCGCGCATCGCCGTTTTGCGAATCGACAATCTCGAAGGGCGCGCTGTCTCGCATTCTTTGCCCCTCGGGTGAATCAAACTTGCGACCGATCAGACGCTTTACCGCGTAGACAGTGTTGGACGCATTCGTCACCGCCTGGCGCTTGGCAATCTGGCCTACCAGCCGCTCGCCTTTGTCGGTGAAACCGACGACGCTGGGCGTCGTGCGTCCGCCTTCTTTATTGGGGACAATCTGCACCGTGCCGCCTTCCAGCACCGCGACACAGCAGTTGGTGGTTCCTAAATCAATCCCGATGATCTTTCCCATATTTCTTGCTACACCATCTCTCACGGTCGGGTTTCGTACTATTCATTGTCCCTACGCGCGGAAACTTTTACCATCGCAGGTCGCAGGAGCCGATCGCCGATGCGATAGCCGCGCGCCAGCTCAGCAATAACGGTGTCCGGTTCGTGCTCGTCCGAAGGTTCGGTGACGACGGCCTCATGAATGTGTGGATCAAAGCGCTCGCCAACCGCAGGAATTGGCTGAACGCCGAAGGATTCGAGGACTTCATTGAGTTGCTTGCCAATCAGCTCGACTCCGTGAAGAAAATGCCTGAACTCCGGGGACTCGCTGGTTTCAATCGACCGTTCGGCATCAAGCGCGCGGTTCAAGTTATCCAAAACAGGGAGCAGCTTGCGCGTCGCTTCTGCCACCACGCGATTGTAGGCTTCGGCGCGTTCGCGTTCGATGCGTTTGCGATAATTATCAAAGTCGGCCTGGCGGCGCGCGACTCCTTCCTGTGCCTCAGCCAGTGCCGTCTCCAGCCGTTTCAACTCGGCCCGCGACGCAACAAGTTCCGCGAGCTCGGGTCCGCCCAGTCGCGAGTCGTCAACTTTCGGCTTCGCTGCATTGTCGACCTCGGAAATCTCGATCTCGTCCGTCAGTGTTTCTTGGAAATCACTCGACTGCGGTTGGGTCGCAGACGCCGAGCGCTCTTCATCATCGTCGAAGAAGCGAATGGGAATGCTGTTCGACTGCTTGTCCTTTCGATCTGATGCCATTTAGGTTCGATTCTCTATCTCGCCCGAGGGCGGAGCGGCGAAACTGTCAATGCAAGGACACTTCATTCAACAGGGCGCGTTCGATGAAGCGCGCAAGGTAGTTTACCACAGCCATCATCCGGCCGTACTCCATTCTCATCGGTCCCACGACCCCGATCGCGCCCAAAACATCGCCACCGACTTCGTACGAAGTCGTGATTACAGCACACCGCTTCATTGAGGATGCAACGTTCTCTCGTCCGATTACCACCCTTACATTCCCAATCGACGGTTGACTCGAAATGCACTCGTTCAAGATTTTCACCAGACGGGATTTCTCCTCGAACATCCGAAATAGCTCGCGGATGCGCTCGGCGCCCGAAAACTCAGGTTTGGTGAGAATGTTTGAGGCTCCGTCAAGATAGACCTCCGCGGTCGCATCCTCGTCTTGCAGGCTTCGCTCGCACAACAACATAGCATTGCGCAGGACCGTGTCGTACAAGGCTTTCTCTTCGCGCATCAACTCGATAATCTCCGCGCGAATTGCCAACAGGCTTTTACCGCTAAACTCGACATTCAAATAACGAGCAGTTCTATCCAGCTCATCCTGAGCGAATTCTTCATCAAGCGTAATCACCTTGTCGTGCACGATGTTCGAGTTCGATACCAAGACCACTAAAACTCGACGATCGGGCAGGCGGACAAACCTGATGTGCCGCAGGCGATTCTCAGCCAACGAAGGCCAGACTACGATGCCGACGTTTTCCGAAAGCTCAGAAAGTACATGGGAGGCTTTCTCCAGCAAACGATCCGGTCGCACCGTGGTTTCGCGCCCGAAGCCGATGCTCTCGATAGCACGTAGATCGGTCTTCGACAGCCGCGTCGAGTCCAGCATGTTGTCGACGTAATATCGATATCCCTTGTCAGTCGGAATTCTACCCGCCGAGGTATGCGGCTGCTGTAACAGTCCGAGCTCTTCCAACTCAGCCATGACGTTGCGAATCGTGGCTGAACTCCAGCCGGCAGCGCTGGCAAATTTATCCGATACGACGTGGGATCCGACGGTCTCGCCCGAGATCAAGTGCTCTTCGATGATTGCGGACAGCACAGCCTGGCGTCGCGAATCTGGCGCTGGTCGACCTGACTTTTGGGAACTTGTGCGATTGACCATTGGATTATCTCGGGTTAAGTCACAGCAATACTGCGTGCGGCCCGAACGTGGTCAGTATAACGAAATAGCCAGATGTCTCGCAAATTATGGTCTTTTCTAGCCCCTCGTAATTCTCGTTTCATCAAGTCCGGGATTCTTGAGAACGGGTAAACCCATGGTGGTGCTAGGCTTAATGGAGCACGAAAAACTGCTTTCGCGGACAAACCAGACTGGTTAGGGCCAGATGTCCCATCGGCACAATCGCTTAGCGAGTCGATGGCCCACGACGTTTGACGCGCTGCTCAAGACGCTCCTAAGATGACTGAGCCTGGGAAGCGCCGATCGTGCCCCAACAGAATCTCCATCTCCAGCGAGTCTTTAGTGACGCCTTTCGCCAACTTGGTCGTGGACGTCGTCGCCTGACGCCCGATGCTAACCAAATCGAGGTAAGGTTTTATCCCTACGCCGGGTTGCACCACACCATCCGACTGCGGGCTGGTCGCGTCTACGTAAGGCTCTCCGATCTTTTTCGAACGGCGCCGCCGGAAGTAATTCGCGCGCTTGCGTTCTTGCTGGTAGCGCGGCTGCTTTCGCGAAAGGCGCCGCGAACCGAGGAACAGATTTATCGCTCGTATGCCCTTAGTCCCCAGCTTTTGCGTGCCTCGGATTTGGTGCGAAGACAACGCGGTCGCAAAGTCGTTTCCTCATCCCGTGGCCAGGTTTACGATTTGAAACGAATCTTTGCGCGGCTCAACCGACGTTACTTTGAAAATGAGATGCCAAGACCTGTCCTGACGTGGTCGCAAAGACGAGCCCGCAGCATCCTCGGCCATCACGATGCGGCCCACGATACGATTACCATCAGCAAGGCATTGGATTCTCGGGAAGTCCCCGAGTGGTTCGTCGAATACATCGTGTTCCACGAGATGTTGCACGTCAAACATCCAGCCCGAATAATGAACGGCCGCCGTTATTACCACCCGCCCGCGTTCCGCACTGAAGAGCGAGCCTATCCTCGATATCAACAGGCGCAGGATTGGCTCGACCGCGTCGTGCGCAAACGTCACGAGTTACGGGCGCGCGCGGCTTAGTAGCATAAACTTCATTCTTGCGAATCAGGTAGTACCACCTGCGTCAGCGGCTGGGTTTTTAGCAACCAGATCCCACCCGCTTCATTCTGGAACTCAATTCGAGCTTTAGCGTGAACTCATTCAGGTAGGTGGGCTCCTCCTAAGAGCGAGCAAGCGGCGCTGGACGTTATTAGTCTCTGCAAAGCTTGCTCGCTTTTCTACCTTCCCGAAGGAAGCCTTCCTCGGTTCTGTCTGATCTCCATTGCGCAAACCCACAGTTCGTCTTTTAGCGGTCGGCTGGACAACAGCCCAGATCGCCCGCTAGACTACGTGATTTGCAATAGTGCGTTTGGTCCCATCTATCGCTACACATCAAAGTAAAGTAAAAGGAACTCATAACGAGTAATGGCAATTCCAGCAACCCAAATCAGAAGAGGTATGGTGATCGTCTTTGAAGGCGAACCTTGCCGAGTAGTTGAATTTCGACATCATACACCGGGCAATCTGCGCGCAATGATCCAAACCAAGCTGCGAAGCATTCGCACTGGCTCGTCTTTCGAGCATCGCTTTCGTTCGGCAGATACCATCGAGAGGGCTTCCGCAGATACCATCGAGAGGGCTTCCCTCGAACAACACGAGATGGAGTACTTGTATTCTGACGGCTCGCACCACCATTTCATGAATACTGAAACGTTCGAGCAGATTGCTTTGAGTGACGACGAGCTGGGCGACGCGGCGCAGTGGCTTACGCCGGGACTCAAGATTCAGGTTGAGTTTTACGACGGCACGCCCATTGGTATTGATCTGCCGCCATCTCTGGAACTCACAGTTACGCAAACCGAGCCTTCGCTCAAAGGCGCCACCGTTTCCAATGTAAATAAGCCCGCAACGCTCGAAAATGGCGTGACGATCCAAGTCCCGCCGTTCGTCAACGAAGGTGATCGCATTCGCGTAGATCCGAGCGAAGGGCGATACATGGAACGGGCGAAATAGTCGTGCAAGCTAAAGCTTGATCTCTAAGTCGTGTATTTCATCTATAGCGCGCTGCTGACGGTTGGCTTTATTGTCCTCCTGCCGAAGTTCGTGAGCGATGCCCTGCGCAGCCGCAAGTATATTACCGGCCTCAGTCAACGCCTCAGCAATCTGCCTGTCATCGCGTCATCGGATTATCCGATCGTCTGGCTGCATTGTGTTTCGGTCGGCGAAACTGAGGCCGCTCGTCCCTTTGTGCGCGAGTTTCTCGATCGTTTCCCGTCTTATCGCCTGGTTGTCTCCACTACGACGGTAGCAGGCCAAGAGCTTGCTCAAACGCTCTACGGTCAACGAGCCGCGCTGGTTTTCTATTTTCCAATTGATTGGGCCTGGACGGTTCGTCGGGTGCTGCGGCGGATCAACCCTTCAGCGCTGTTCGTGATGGAAACCGAATTGTGGCCGCGGCTGTTTCGCGAATGCCACCTGCGAAGCATCCCCGTGGCGTTGCTTAA
Source organism: Acidobacteriota bacterium (assembly GCA_003222845.1). Taxonomy (GTDB): domain Bacteria; phylum Acidobacteriota; class Blastocatellia; order Pyrinomonadales; family Pyrinomonadaceae; genus UBA11740. The sequence goes on from QHXG01000112.1 coordinate 20,114, forward strand.
TGGCCGCATTTCGCCAACTTCGTTTCGCCGCTACAGGTTGACAGGCTCGTTCATGCGGCGCGTGCTCGACGATCTTTCAATCGCCATGATGCAATCTGAACCGGACGCAACCCGCATGCGCGAGTTAGGTCTTCCCGCGGAACGAATTCTCGTGCCCGGCAATCTGAAGTTCGACATCGCTGAAACCGCTCTCGATGACGCCGTGACGAATGAACTTCGCGTACGTTTCGGCATCGATGGAAAAAGACCGGTGATTGTAGCGGCGAGCACTCACGCGCCCGAAGAGAGTGTGATCCTCGAAGCTTTCAAACAGATCAAGTATCGCCAGCCGCTCCACGACGCGCGTATGATTATTGCACCACGCCATCCCGATCGATTCGATGAGGTTGCTTTGCTCTTGAAAACTTCTGGCTTGACGTGGTCACGTCGCTCTCACGCATCGTCGCCAAACGATGCGACTTGTGAAGTAATTCTGCTGGACAGCATCGGAGAATTGCGCGCGATTTATGCGCTCACCGATATTGCTTTCGTGGGCGGAAGCATTGCGCCACACGGCGGGCACAATGTGCTAGAGCCAGCCGCCAGAGGCGTGTGCGTTGTTACCGGCGCGCACACGCAGAACTTTGCCGCGGTGACCAAAGCGCTACGGGATGAAAATGCGATTGTCCAAATGCCCGAGCTTCAAACCGCTGAAGCATCAACAAAACTAGCGGCTGTTTTGTTCGAGCTTCTCTCTGACGAAGAGCGGCGACGCGAAATCAGCAAGCGCGCGCGGTTAGTCTGTAGCCAGAACCGCGGCGCGACCGAGCGAACAATTGAAACGATTGCGCGAATGTTATCCAAGCCGGAGGCTGCCGCTGGGCTGCCTGTGCCTCTTTCTCCCTTGCACGTCACCACCGCGAAATGAATCCTTCGATAACAGCCGCGTTGACGCCTTTTAGTAGGCTGTACGGCGTCGCCGGCAGAGCACGTCGGGCGCTCTATGACAAAGGCTTGCTGCGTGTCCATAACGTTTCGGCTCCCGTGATCAGTGTGGGAAACGTCACGGTGGGAGGAACCGGAAAGACTCCCCTGGTTGCTTGGATTGCGAAGGTGTTGGCACGCGAGGGTGGCCGCGTGTGCATCCTCACACGTGGTTACGGCCGGCTTGACTCTCATGATCGAGTAATCGTTTCGGATGGCAATGAAATTCTCGCCAGCCCTGAGCGTGCAGGTGACGAAGCTTATCTGCTGGCGGAAGAACTGAAAGGTTGCGCCGCAGTAATCAGTGATGCCGATCGCGTAGCGGCCGCGCACTGGGCGGTCGAGAATTTGAGAACAGACATCTTTGTCCTTGACGATGGATTTCAGCACCTCCGCATCGCGCGAAATCTCGACATCGTAACGATTGATGCGACCAACCCATGGGGTAATCGAAAACTGCTTCCGGCGGGAATTTTGCGGGAGCCGCTCAGCGCCTTAACCCGCGCGGATTGTATCGTAGTTACGCGTGCGGATGCTGCCCAACAACTCGATGAGTTGGAAAATGAGCTGGTCCGACTAAACAATGGAATCCCTGTTTTTCGCTCGCGCATGAATCTCGCGCGATTGCGGCACGTGTTCGGTGACGAGTCTTCGCTTGGCACCAACGAAATCAAACGATCTTCCGTGGCTGCATTTTGCGGCATCGGCAATCCGGAATCGTTTTTTGGGCTATTAAGCCGCGAAGGTTACCAGCTTTGTCACACTCGAACTCTTCGCGATCATCATCGTTACGTCCAATCGGACCTCGATCGAATTGAGCGCGAATCGATCGCCAAAGGGGCACGGGCATTACTCACTACAGCCAAAGACGAAGTAAAGCTCCGCTCAATTAATACGAAGCTACCTTGTTACGCCGTTGATATTGAAACTGAGATCGAAGAAGGCAAAGCCCTCAGCGCGCTCATTGACAAAGCCGTTTGGAGTGCGCCGGCAGAGCGAAGCGGCGACGGCGCTTTGGATTCGCGCAGCGTCCGCTGATCACAAGTCCAAAGAAAAGCGCCGTCGTCGCTTCGCTCTGCCGGCGCACGCCAAATCATTGCGGCGTCGGGGTCTGCTTCGTTACGGTCTTCACAGTCGGTGAAGCCTGCGGAGGCGGTTCACTCTTCACAGACGGCGATGCCTTGGGCGTCGGCGACTCGCGTGGGACGTTCGCATTCTTGCTTGGTTTCGCTGAGGGACTTGGCTCAGTTCCAAAATTTCCGCTGACGTTAGACGGCGGCAGTTGACCTCTTTGATTTGTGTTCTCGTTAGCGTTTTCCTTAACGCCCAGAGGCGTTGATGATGTAGAAGGTAACGGCTGTGCTTGAATGCCACGCTCGCTTTCGCCTGTAGGCGGGCTCAGTGCCTGCACCGGCTGGCTGTTTGGATCAGCCGTGAGCCCAGTTTGCTGGCCGTTCGTTTGATCGGAAGTGGTTGGTGCTGTCCCTCGCGTCAGCAGAAATACGGCCCCAAACACTACGACCATCACAATCGCCGCGGGAATCATAATGCGCCACGGATTGACGGTCGCTGGCCCAGGCCGTACGCCAACTTCCTGAGCGGGGATAGGGATTTCCTGTCTCGAGCGGACGGAGGTCGCTTCCTGGCGTGGCTGAATTAGTGTTATTTCGTCGAGATCGTCGGGCGGCACGGGCGCGTTAGGTACTGTATCCGCCACTGGCATCGGGGCATCGGCAAGAGCAACGCCGGCTTCCGAGGCGCGTGAGAGCTCTGCGGAAAATTCGCCGGCAGTTTGAAACCGATCCGCAGGCTGTTTCGCTAACGCCTTGGCGATCGCCTGATCGATTGCTGCCGGCAGGTCAGCTCGCGTGGCAAGGATCGATGGCGGTCGATCCTGCACCTGCTTCATCATGATTACGGTCGGCGATTCACCAGTGAAGGGAACCTGCCCGGCGAGCATTTCATAAACAATCACACCCAGCGAATAGATATCCGAGCGCGCATCGATGGATCCAGTCTGTGAACACTGTTCGGGCGACATGTATTGCGGCGTGCCCACCACGAGATTTGGCGCGGTGATGTCGGCATCGGCAAAACTCTCGGACAATTGAATCTTGGCGATGCCAAAATCGAGCACCTTAGCCCAATCCGCGCCGGTGGTTTGCGAGAGCATGATGTTGTCGCTCTTCAAATCGCGATGCACAACGCCTTGACCATGCGCGGCATCCAGAGCGCCGGCGACTTGCCGTACGATCTCAACGACCCGCGCGAGCGGCATTGGGCCTTCGCTCTTGATGATCTCCTTCAGTGTTCGGCCATCGAGATATTCCATTACCAGGAAGACCACGCCGTTCTCGGCCTCACCAAAATCGGTGACGTTGACGGCGTGTGGATGCGAGATGCGCGAAGCGGCTTTGGCTTCGCGGGAGAAGCGAGCCACGACGGCATCGTCGACGGCCAGTGACGGGCGCAGCACTTTGATCGCGACGGTTTTGTCCATTAGCACGTGCTTGCCGCGATAGACCGCGCCCATGCCGCCACGCTTGACCAATTTTTCGATGAGGTACTTTTCGGCGAGGGTTTGCCCTAATAGCGGATCGTCAACGCTCCGCAAGACAGCGGCATCGACCGAGCAAAGGGTGGTCGTGTCCGCATACTCTTTGCCACAAACGGGACAAACTTTCATGAGATCCTTTCAGTCCGGGTTGAGGTTAGCCTAGCACAGCGGTTTTAAGACGAGCAAAGACGTACTTCGTAATGCGTGTCAGAACCTCGAGCGCTAGGGACCGGATCACCTGCCATTTGTGATTCGCACAGCCTGCGATTAGGAAGTGAACTCCCGATGAAAAATGAAAAACGGTCAAATCATAAATCATTACAATGACAAATGATCCGGTCGCTACCGCTCGCGGTTCTGATACACGCGAATTGCATCCAAAAGAAAAAGCGAGCAAAGCTCTAGAGCTTCGCTCGCTTATTTCATGTGATTGACGCTATTGCCGTCAGACTCTCGCGACGACAGCGAAAACCACCAGCAACGCAAACAGCACTAGTGACTCGATCAGCGCCAAACCCAGAATCATCATGGTCTGGATTCTTCCAGCCGCGCCTGGGTTGCGGGCCGCGCCTTCGCACGCCGCAGCACCGATCCGCGATTGACCGAGCGCGCCACCGAACACGGCAATGGCGAATCCAACTCCGGCGCCGATCGCCACGTAACCTTTGTAGCTCACCGCTGACTCAGCCGCTGTGGCAGCAGGCTGCGCGATGGCTGTTAGCGCCACCATCAAAATCCCGAGCACGGCGAAACATAGCATTCTTAGTCTTCTCATTTCTTATTTCTCCTTGTCCGGATTTCGAATCCAGACCATTCAGTTTCACACGAACGATTCGTAAAGAAACGCCGCCGGTATGATTTCGCCCGCATCCGGTATCCACCGCCCCTCTTACAACGGCGCTCCTGCGATACAGACATGAACAAGCTATGAGTGGCTGCGTTGCCCTTGACGCTCGCGATATGATTTACGCTCCAACGTATGCGGCGCGTTGCTCGCATCGCTCGAAGCGCGCAAATACTAAGTCAGCACCGGTACCATGAATTCTTCACTCTCATCTTCAGCATGGCCATGTTCCGCATGACCGTCATGCGGCGCGTGCGAGACCTCGCTTAGATATAGCTGCGACAGCAGCACGAACACGAAAGTTTGAATAAAAGCAACGAACAGGCTCAGCGGCATAAGCAAGATCGGCACCAGCCAGTAGGTCACTCCGGGGACCAGGTGCGCGATAGTGTCCAGCACCTTCTCGTCGGCGAACATGTTGGCGAAAAGACGAATGCCGAGGGTGAACGGTCTGATTAGATTGCTTATCAATTCGATGGAAAAGATTAGCGGAGCAATCCACCAGATGGGACCGGCGAAATGTTTCAAATGCCCGAACAGCCCATTCTCTCTGATGCCGATGTAGTTGTAGTAAATGAATGACGACAGACCGAGCGCGAACGTCACACTGGTCGCCGACGTCGGCGACATGAAGAGCGGAAACATTCCCATCAAGTTTGAAATGAGAATCAGCACCGCAAAGGTCATCACCACCGGGAAATACTGCAAACCATGCGGACCAACGATGTCTTCCAGCATGCTGCGCACGGCGAGCACGCCAACCTCGAGCGTCTGTTGCCCAGGTCCCGGCTCTTCTTCGGAAAGTCTGCCTTTCAACATCCAGATCACTACCAGACTGAGAATGCAGGCGACGACGAACATCACCGTGTACCACGGGATCGCATTCTCCGGTGTGTACGGGCCGAAAGCGGCTTCCGGCGTGGAACCAAATTTTGCCAAGAACTTTTGCCAGAACGGATAGGTGTACTTCATTTCGAAGTCATAAGCCGTCTGGCCAAAATATTGATTGACAAGCTTCACCAAGATCGGCGCCTGCTCCACTTGCTCGGCAGCTTTCTCAGCTTGCTCCTGAAAGAAAAGGAACATTAGAAAGATTCCTCTCGATGAATAATAGCGAAATAGAATTGTCTGCCGGCTTCGACGAACAATGCCGGCACAAACGCACACAGCCCGGCGATAGTCGCCGGCAGCGAAACCAGTCGCAGCTTATACGCGGCGAATGAAATCACGCCAATAACAAAATAACGAAGAATGTATCGCGATGCTTTTGCCTGCGGTCTCTCAGAAGGGATGTTGACGTTGAAGACGGCAGCGACCGAGGTCCGCAGCCAGTGATAATTCAACAGCGCAAGAGTTCCACCCAGCAACAATCCGCCGGTAACGCGCCACGGCGCGAGGATCGCGCTGGCCATAACGGCAAGACCGACGGTAACAACCATCGCGAAGAACACACGCGTCTCGATTGCGGTATTGCTTCCGCCCGAGAACTGATCCGTGCTTACACTGTCAGGAATCCGTGTCATGAATTAAGCGGACGATTTTACATGGCGGGGAACAAGTTGCCAACTTGCGGTGGGAAGAGGAGTTCCCGCTATCAAAAGAGCGGCTCTGCCGCCGCATAGTGCGGAAAGGCTCTGCCTTTGCGGGCCAGTGGACTCTCGATCAATCTTCATCCTGAGGCTAAGCCTCAGGATGTAGCGAAGGCTGGACTTTGACGGTAAGCCGGAGGCTTACCGCACTGTGCTGCGGCGGAGCCGCGTTTGGAGCTACTAGCAGCGTCGCCTTGGTCATCGTAACTGCCGTGGCGGCGGTGGCTGTTGCGATTGGTCTGAGGGCTGCTTCACACCCGTCTCGGCAAACATCTCTTTAATTGTTCCGACCGCGGAAAGCATGGTTGACGTTTCGACCGGCATGAAGATCACTTTGGCGTTATTGCTCTTGGTCATGTCACGCAGGCTTTCGATATAGCGCGTTGTGATCAAATACTGCGCTGGATTGCCGTGTTCCTGCATCGCCTGAGCAACCTGAGCAATCGCCTGCGCCTCAGCTTCGGCCTGACGCAGGCGCGCCTGGGCCAATCCTTCGGCCTGCAAAATGTTCGATTGCTTTTCGCCTTCCGAACGAGTTACGGCTGCTTGCTTCTCGCCTTCAGCTCTGGTGATCGCCGCCTGGCGCTCACCTTCGGCCTGCAACACCAGGGCCCGACGCGTTCGCTCTGCGGTCATCTGTTTCTCCATAGTGATCCGCACATCGTCGGGTGGATTGATGTTCTTCACGTCCACTCGCGTGACTTTCACCCCCCACTTGTCCGTCGCCTCGTCCAGAATGAGGCGCAGCTTCCCATTAATCTGATCGCGCTGCGACAGCGTATGGTCCAGATCCATATCACCCATCACGGCGCGCATGCCGGTGATCGTTAACTGCACAATCCCTCCTACCAGATCGTTCATCTCGTAAAGAGCTTTGACAGGATCGGTCACTTGCCAGTACACGACTGAATCGACGTGAATGGTGACGTTGTCGCGGGTAATGACCGGCTGCGGCGGCAGGTCGAGATATTGTTCGCGCAAGTCGATCGAAGTCATGCCCGGTCGCGTGTTCGTCCAGTAAACCCCGCGCGGCTTGTCCAGGAACGGCACCAGGATGTTAAGGCCGCTCGCCGCCACGCGGTTGAAACGGCCGAGCCGCTCAACCAGCATCACGGTCGCCTGCGGCACGATCTTAATGGTCTTGATCGCAATGATCAGCAGCACCAGGCCGATAAAAAAGAGGAAGAAAAGCAACAGGATTGTTCCTATGGCTACTCCCTCTCCCTGCAAAAGAATCAAATTTGCAAATGTCATCGCATTACCTCCGCGCAATCCGACTTCGTGGTTTTTGGGGTGCCACTATATCGAAAGGCTCGTTGTTCGACAAACTTTAGGGAGCTTCGGAATAAGTCAATTTCCTTAAAGTTCCCTCTCCCTTTGGGAGCATCAACAAACTGATTTCAGTTTGTCGGAGTGATACGCCAGCCGCCAAGCGCATCTTCGATCACCTTCGCGGCCGCTAACACAGTTCGCTCTTCATATGGCTGTCCGATAATCTGCACGCCGATTGGCAATCCCTCCGGCGAGCGTGCGGCCGGCACAACTACGCTCGGTAGTCCGAACACGTTGACGGCTTGAGAATAGCCGAACGCGCGAAAAATGCTCATGGATTGTCCGGAAACTTTCACCCGTTGCTTTCCATGTTCAAACGCGGGCGTCGAACCAACCGGCGCGAGAATCAGCGGCGTGGTCTTCATCCATCGCAGCAGTTGCTCACGCAGATGCTCGCGTTCGATGACCGCTTTCGCGCGCGTCTCAGCCACGTCAATTTTGTCTTTCAGCTCGGTCGACTGGCTATGCATTTTGCGCAGTAAGCCGAAGATTTGGGGGCCGGCTTCGCGTCTCCGGCCGTGATAGAACCGAACGAGCTGTTGAAACGCTACATAAGAAAACAATTCGACCCACAGACGGGAGCCGTGTGTTACACCCGGCGGGCACTCCTCCTTAATCTTAAGACCAGCCTCCTCCAGAGTTCTGGCCGCAGCCTCAACCGCTCGTTCCGTTTCTTTTGTTACCGCTATGGCGCCATCGTATGTGTAGTAAGCCAATTGTAGTCCACGCAGAGTTGCAACTCGATCGCTGCGCGGCGATGGAATTGAGTCAGCCATGACATTGAACAACAATTCAAGGTCTTCGACTCTACGCGCCATTGGTCCAATGCACGCGCCTAATGAGAGGGCGCCGATTGCCTCCGGAACGTGACCATCCATCGGCACGCGGCCAGTTGTCGGCTTCAATCCGGCAATCCCGCAAAAGTGTGCCGGCACGCGAATCGATCCGGAAAGATCGCTGCCAACTCCTGCGGGCGAAAGACAGGCCGCAATAGCGGCTGCTTCACCACCGCTCGAACCGCCCGGCGTTAGCTTCAAATCATAAGGATTGTTCGTGCGACCAAAGACCGGATTATCGGTTTCGTAGGGTACCGCCATCTCGGGTGTGTTGGTTTTGCCGAGGATGATTGCCCCCGCGGCTTTCAATCGAGCAACGACTGGAGCATCACGCTCAGGGACATGATGGGCGCGGATTTGCGTACCGCTCGTAGTCCGCAATCCTTGCGTGTCAATCGTGTCTTTTACCGTGAAGGGGACACCATGAAGCGGACCGGCTGTCTCACCCTTTGATAACGCGCTGTCGGCTGCGCGCGCGTGATCGATTGCGTCCTCGGCGAGCGTCACGATCGCATTCAGGGAAGGATTGATCGATTCGATCCGTCGCAGGTGTGCATCAATCACTTCGACCGGCGAGACTTCGCGCGAACGGATTAACGAAGCAAGTTCGGTTGCTGACTTTGTCGTTAGCTCTTCCGACATCTTCAAGTTTTAGGATAGCGGACCCTTCCGTTGCAGCACCGCGAGCGGTAGCGACCGGCCCAGCTGGAGCGCAAGCGTCCTGCTTGCCATGATCACGAAGCGCGGAAAACTAGTCTCCGTTGCGAGCGCAGCATTTGAGGTTTGCAAGCGAGACGCGTGCGCTCCAGTCAGCGGGCCGGTCGCTACCGCTCGCGGTTCTGTAACGGAAGGTCCATTTTCAAACTGTTCCTTGACACTCTTGGAAGCACGCATTTAGACTCGGCTTTCTTTCAAATCGTAACACGTAGCATAGACTTCAGTCTGTGTTTGCCTCGCGAACAAGGCCCCTGAGATCACAGACTGAAGTCTATGCTACTGAAAGGATCGAAATCATGGGAGCAAGAAAAAAGATTACCGTCGTTGGCGCGGGGAATGTCGGCGCCACGGCGGCGCATTGGCTCGCGTCAAAAGAACTTGGCGACGTGGTGTTGGTTGATATCGTCGAAGGTGTCCCGCAGGGCAAGGCCCTGGATTTAGCTGAAGCCGCACCGGTCGAAGGTTATGACGTACGTTTGATTGGCACCAACGGCTATGATGAGACGACGGATTCTGATGTCGTCATTATCACCGCTGGTCTCGCACGGAAACCGGGCATGAGCCGCGACGACTTATTACGCACCAATGCCGATATCGTCGGCAAGGTTGTCGACGAGTGCGTCAAACGCTCGCCGAATTCGATCCTGGTCATTGTTTCAAATCCTCTGGACGCGATGTGTCAGGTGGCGCTTCGTCGTTCAGGATTTCCCAAACATCGCGTTGTCGGCATGGCCGGCGTTCTCGATTCAGCCCGCATGCGTTGCTTCCTCGCCGAAGCGCTCGATGTTTCCGTGGAAAATGTCACGGCTTTCGTGCTCGGCGGACATGGCGACACAATGGTGCCACTGCCGCGCTATTCAACCTGCGCCGGAATTCCGGTGACAGAATTGTTGTCAAAGGAACAGATCGACGCGATCGTCAAACGAACGGCCGGCGGCGGGGCCGAGATTGTGAATCTCTTGAAGACTGGTTCGGCTTACTACGCTCCGTCAGCCGCAGCCGTAGAGATGACCGAATCGATCTTAAAAGACAAGAAAAAGATTCTGCCGTGCGCCGCCTACCTCGAAGGCGAGTATGGTATCAACGGTCTTTACGTCGGCGTACCGTGCAAACTCGGCGCAAAAGGCCTCGAGCAAGTGATCGAGATTACGTTGACCGCGGAGGAACGCATTGCGCTGCAGAAAAGCGCGGCTGCCGTGCAGGAGTTGATCGACGTTTTAGGGATTTAGCATTGACAGACCTTCCTAGCCGGCAGAATAATGTGCTCCGTGAAGGCACGATTGTCTTCTGATCTTTGAAAACTCATCAGAAAGAAGAATATTAACAAGATGCTAACAACATTTAAGTAAAAGTGTACGTGCGGTTCATGGGTACCATGCGCAGAGGAACGGACTCACAAATGCTATTCCGAGAAGGATCGTTCCGAAGATCCTGTGAAACCTGAACTGGTGCACAAAATGCGATCAGCTAGAAGAGGAGACTTTTGCAGTTGCGGAGGAAATCAGGATTGCCGATATTGCGGAGGTTCTGGTCGAATCCTGTAAGTCGTTTCCCTTATCGAAAGGGCAGCAGATCTCACAAAGATCTACTGCCCTTTTTGGTTTTAAGAGTTGTCCAGCACTAGCGTGTTTCGATCGCCAGAGCCTTTCGATAGTCCGCCAAGGGAAAGGTTATCTTAGTTCGAATCGCGTTTCGTCCCTCGGCGATTTTCTCCAGACGTTTGTAGACGACCGCATCGAAGTAGAGTTCGCCACATTTTCGACAGACCCGGACCGGCACGTGGTCAACGTAAATGAGTTCCTTTCGGTAATGAAAAGGAACGCGCATGACCGCCTCTTCGACAAGACCGTCGCAGAATTCACAAGGATCTTTCTTCATGATTCATCACCAAGCGCGAACACGGTTACTATTCTAAGCCATTCCCCGGAGACAATCCTACAAATAACTGACACAGAGCGACCATCACATGCCCGGCCCGTTATCTCGTACCGCGTGCCCCGTGGGTCTTTGGTTAACTTCTTTGTGATCGAGCCGTTGAGAATAGCGTTTTCAACATCAATCGCGTTTAAGAAGTCGGTCGCCATCTCTTCGTTAGCATGCACGGAGATTTGGTATCTTTCTGCGCGAACAAGATCTCTCAGTTTGTCGATGGCACGCTTCACCGAAAATCATTTCTTCAACCATCCAAGCAACCCATAAAGCACCGTCTCGCGGTTCTCTTCATAGATTGCTTTCGTCAGCGGAATGTTCATCGGACAGACCTTCACACAATTTTGCGCGTTGCCGCAGTTGGTGATGCCGTCGTCGCCCATGATCGCTTCGATACGCTCGTCTCGATTCATGGCTCCTGATGGATGCAGGTTGAAGAGGCGCACCTGCGCGATTGCTTGCGGGCCGATGTAATGATCTTCGTCGTATTGCGGGCAGGCCTCGAGACAACATCCGCAGGTCATGCAGCGCGAGTAGGCGTAGCGCTCCATCACGTCTTCCTGATCCATGCGAGGGCCGGGACCGAGATCGTGCGTGCCGTCGAGTTCCACCCAGGCGTGAACGCGCTTGAGGTGATCGAACATCGGTGAGCGATTGACCACGAGGTCGCGTACGTTTGGAAACTTGGACATTGGCTCGAGCTTGATCGGCTGATCGAGATTATCGACCAGTGCGGAGCATGACTGCCGCACGCGTCCGTTGATGACCATCGTGCAGATGCCGCAGACTTGCTCGAGACAGTTCATGTCCCATGAGGGTGGCGTGGTTTGCTTTCCAGACTTGGTGACGGGGTGCTTGCGGATTTCCATTAGACAGGAAATGACGTTGAGGTTGGGACGGTAAGGTATCTCGAACTCTTCCCAATGCTGAGGGGCGTCCGGCGAAGGGCGGCGCTTGATGTGGATCTCGACTGTCTTGTTCATAGTTAGTTAGCCACAAGAAGGCACAAAAAGCGCAAAATAAGCGAAGCCGTATTCGTCCTTCCGATTTTCTTCGCTCCTCATTTCTTGTTTTTTGTGCTTTTTGTGGCTTTCGTGGCTGCCTTCTTCTACGCCTTTGCCGTTTCTTTCTTCTCGTGCGAGTAGTCACGCTTCCGCGGCGCGATCATTGACACGTCAACCGGCTCGTAAGAGAGCACTGGACCTTCTCCTGAGTATTCGGCGATCGTGGTCTTTAACCAGTTGGCATCGTCACGATTCGGGAACTCGGGCTTGTAATGCGCGCCCCGCGATTCATTGCGATTCAATGCTCCGAGGGTGATCACCCGCGCTAACTCGAGCATGTTGTCCAAGTGTCGCGCATGCGGCAAAGCCATCGTGGCCCAAAGATTTGAATCATTGATCGAGATACTCCGATAACGCTCCATTAATTCGCGCAACCTATCATCAGTCTCTTTCAAACGATCGTTGTAACGCACCACGGTAACGTTATCCGTCATGATCCGTCCCATCTCTTCGTGGACCTTGTATTGATTTTCGTTGCCGCTTTGTTTGATCAGCGCCTCGTTGATTTCCTGCTGTCGTTTCGTCTCCTGCTCGTATATCCGCGAATCATCGGCACCATTTCGCTGCACATTCGTCGCCCATTCAATTGCCGCGGGGGCCGCGATGAAACCACCGTAGACACAACTCACCAGCGAGTTCGCGCCTAAACGATTGGCGCCGTGAATCGAGTAATCGCATTCGCCGGCAGCCAATAAGCCGGGAATGCTTGTGCGCTGATCGAAGTCGACCCATAGTCCGCCCATTGAATAATGCACGCCCGGAAAAATGCGCATTGGCACGTGCCGTGGATCGTCGCCCACGAACATCTCATAAATCTCCAGGATGGCGCCGAGTTTCTGATCGAGCGTCTCAGCCGGAATGTGCGTGAGATCGAGATAAACCTGGTTCTCGCCGTTGACCCCAAAACCATCGATACAAACTTGAAAGATCTCGCGCGTGGCAATATCGCGTGGCACCAGATTGCCGTAAGCCGGATACTTCTCTTCGAGAAAATACCAACGCTCTTTTTCGGGGATCGAGGAAGGCGATCGCTTATCGCTTTTCGCGCGCGGCACCCAGACGCGTCCGCCTTCGCCGCGAGCCGATTCGCTCATCAAGCGCAGCTTGTCATCGCCGGGAATCGAAGTTGGATGCACTTGAATGAATTCGCCGTTCGCGTACTTCGCGCCTTGTTGATAACAGGCCGAGACCGCGCTGCCGGTGCACACCATCGAATTGGTCGACTTGCCAAAGATCAATCCTGGCCCACCGGTCGCGATGATGACGGCATCCGCGGGAAATGCTTTCAATTCCAAAGACCGCAAGTTCATCGCTACCAGGCCGCGACAAACCTGATGATCGTCGAGCACCAAAGACAACATCTCCCAGGCTTCATATTTCTTAACCCGGCCCGCCACTTCGTAACGCCGCACCTGTTCATCGAGCGCGTACAAGAGCTGCTGGCCCGTCGAAGCGCCGGCAAATGCGGTGCGATGATGTTTGGTGCCG
>QHXG01000111.1 GCA_003222845.1 Acidobacteriota bacterium
GATCAAAATGGCAAGATGATCACGGACCTCAACAGAGACGATTTTGTGGTAACGGAAGATGCCGCACCGCAAAAGATTGAAGTCTTTTCGTCTGGCGAGAGCCTGTCTGTGCCGCGCTCTATGGTCTTGATTATTGATTGTAACTTTCTACAAGCACCTTATCTGAAGAACAGCATTCAAGCCGCAAAGATGCTGGTTGATAGACTCGCTCCACAAGACAAGATGGCGATTGTCACGGTTGATGTAAAACTGGTGGTGGATTTCACCGCTGACAAAACCCTACTCAAAAACAAATTAAGTTCGCTTCTGAAGGATCCAATCCTTGAGAGCCGTAAAGAACTTGAGGCTTTGCTCCCACAGATCAAAGATGACCCTCGGCTCTCAAAAAGAGTTTGGGACATTTGGGAAAAAAATGGTGTTGGACCCGGTAGAGAATTTGAAGCCTTGTTGGCGGTCTTAAATGAGATGTTCGATCGCGAAGATCGGCAGCGGATTGTAATTTTCCAGGGAGATGGAAATGAAATAATTCAGCTTGCGCCGGATAACGATACTTCTCTTCGAATCGCCAGCTCAGCCGGGGAAGAAGCGCGAGTGAGATTTAACAGAGAGAAGACAGCAAAGACTTTTCAATTCAGCGATATCAAAGAAGCCATCGAAAGATCACGCGCGACAATCTATTCAGTGGCTCCGGGAATTCGATTTCTTGGACTCTCAAATGAAGAGCAGAAAGCACGGGCTGAGATTGCGCTTACGAATCTCTATAGAGCTTTTGGGGGACGGGGGGAAGCTCCTGCGAGACTGCGTGAAGTGGATCAATCGCCAATTGAGGAATTGCTGTTAGCAGGGCAAACAGCCATGTTTAGAATTGCTGCATTGTCGGGCGGCGACCTCGGTTTCATCGAAAAACCGGAAGACGCGGAAGGGGTTTACTCAAACGTTTTCAAGCTAATCAGCAATCGGTATGTCATCGGATATTACCCGACTAATCAAGCGCGAGACGGAAAACGCAGAGAGATAAAAGTTGAGGTGCGAAATCACCCTGAATATATCGTCACAGGACGCAAGGCTTATTTTCCTCAATAAGTCTGGCTGTGCGAGCGCGCGACGGCTACGCTGTCGGCAAAAACAGTAGAGGGACCAAAGAAAAGATCAGACGGTCACCGTCTCGCGACGTTCGGCG
>QHXG01000536.1 GCA_003222845.1 Acidobacteriota bacterium
GGAAAGACTATGCCGATTTCGATCACCGTTCCCGACGATGGTTTGGCGCGGCGGCCCAGTCGAGTTTCAGCGGTCGGCAATATCGAGTCATATGACTTGAGTCCTAAAGGCGAGCGTGCGTTGTTCTCGGCACGCGGCGATATCTTCACCGCGCCAATTGAAAAAGGGGCCACGCGAAACTTAACGCATTCATCCGGCGCGCACGACAAATGGCCCTCTTGGTCGCCTGACGGATCGCAGATCGCTTTCATCTCTGACCTGAGCGGCGAAGAAGAGTTGTATCTGGTTCCACAGGATGGTTCGAAACCGCCTCAACAGATCACCAGCGGGGGCAGTGCGATGCGTTATCAACCAGAATGGTCGGCCGACGGCAAGCGTATTGCTTTCGGTGACAAGGACGGAAAGATATTTGTCGTGACTTTAGCCGATCGCAAGATGACTGAAATCGTCGACGCGCCCCGCAATCAGATTCGCGATTACACCTGGTCGCCGAGTGGCAGCTACCTCGCCTTCAGCATGGCCACGAATGGAAACGGGATGGCGCAAATTCATATTTGGAGCGTCGCTGACGGCAAGGTCCATCGGGTCACAGACGACATGTTCAATGCGGTGAATCCGGTTTGGGATCCGCAAGGCAACTATCTTTATTTCATCAGCGATCGCGAATTCGCTCCGCAGATCTCGCAAGTTGAGTTCAACTATGCGACCAATCGCAGTGCATACATCTATGCGATGGCCTTGCGCAAAGACGCTAAGCATCCGTTTCCGCCGGAGAGCGACGAAGTGGCGGTAACTAAGCCCCGAGAGGAAGCGACTCCCGCATCTGAACCAAAGAAGGAAGATTCTGAAGCTGCGAAGCCCGAAACCAAGCCGGCGCCGCCTCCGCAAAAGACTTTGGTGATTGATTTCGATGGCATCAGCAGCCGAGTCGCGCGGGCGCCGATTGGCGCGGACAATTACGGTGGCCTGGCCGCTAAGCCTGGGCATCTTCTTTATTTCGTTGGCCCAGCTTTCTATTACGGACGACAGGGTGATCGACCCGCGCAACTGAAAATCTTCTCGTTCAAGGATCGAAAAGAAACCACGATCGCCGATGACGTTAACGGTTATGCGATGTCGAACGATGGCTCGAAGGTGCTCGTGCGCCAAGGACCAGCGTTCAGTTTGTTCGACGCGACCCCACAAGGCGACAAAACGAAGAAGCCAGTCTCCACCGCCGGCTTGGTCGTCGATCGGGTGCCGGCCGAAGAGTGGAACCAAATCTTCAACGAAGTCTGGCGGCGTTATCGCGATTGGTTCTACGTGTCGAACATGCACGGTTATGACTGGGTGGCCCTGCGCGAGCAATACCAGCCGCTGTTGAAGTACGTCGCGCATCGTTCTGATTTGAATTACGTAATCTCTGAAATGATCTCAGAACTCACCATTCAGCATGCGTACATCGAAGGAGGCGATTTTCAGATTCCGCCGCGTCCGCGTGTAGGTTTGCCCGGCGCGCGCTTCGAACTAGATAAGCAATCGGGGCGTTATCGCATCTCAAAAATCTTTGAAGGCGAGAATGAAGAAGATCTCTATCGCTCGCCGTTGCGAGAGATCGGCGTGAACGTAAAAGTTGGCGATTATGTCCTGGCAATCGACGGCGACGAGTTGAAAGGCAATGACGATCCATATCGCTTGCTGCGCAACAAGGCCGATAATCCGGTGTCGCTTACGGTTAACAGCAAGCCTTCGATGGACGGTTCGCGCATCATTTCTTATCGACCGGTCAGCGACGAAGGCAATCTGATTTATCTCGATTGGGTCGCGCACAATCGCCAGAAGGTCGAAGAAGCCACTGGCGGCCGCGTCGGTTACATTCACATCCCCGATATGGGTGCGAACGGTATTCGCGAATTCATCAAATGGTACTATCCGCAAATCAACAAGGAAGCCTTGATTGTGGACGTGCGCGCGAATGGTGGCGGCAACGTTTCGCGCATGCTGATCGAACGGCTGCGCCGCAAACTGCTCGGCGTGAATTATTCGCGCACGGACACCATCGGCAACACCTATCCAGATGGCGTCTTCATTGGCCCGATGGTGGCGTTGCTCGATGGTAACTCCGCTTCTGACGGCGACATTTTCCCGTGGATGTTTCGCGAAGCGGGACTTGGTCAATTGATTGGCAAACGTTCGTGGGGCGGCGTGGTCGGCATTGCTAATCGGGGGTCACTAATCGACGGTGGAGCGATCTTTGTGCCCGGCTCAGCCCTCGCGAACAAGAACGGCGAATGGATCATCGAAGGTCACGGCGTCGACCCGGATATTGAAGTCGACAACGATCCGAAATCAGAGATTGCCGGTCACGATCCGCAACTCGAACGCGGCATCGCCGAGGTGATGGCGAAGATCAAGGATCATCCAGTGAAGCTGCCGGGAAGACCACCAGCGCCAGTGAAGACAACTCGATAAACGGCTTGTCCTAGATTAAGAAGTGTTTGCGGCTTTGGTTGAAAGTGATCGTCCTACGGGAAACAAGAACGATCACGCAAAGCCGCAAACGCGCGAAGTGATTACCTCACGCACTCCCCTCAGCTTTTTCTTGCCGAGAAATCTTGTAAGATTAACTGCTTACAATGAAACTTCGCATGCCCGAATTGCCGCCTGCGACGTTGCTCGCGGCGCTGGGTTCGTACAATTTGTTGCCGGCGATTGTTTTCTTGCCGACGCGACGCCGCTGTGATGAAGCTGCGTCGGAAGCCGCTCTGAGTCGACGCGCGACGGCTGATGAACGTCGCGAAGCGCGCCGCGACTTCATGCGGAGCACAGTCTCTCAGCATCCGGAGATTCGTGCCCATCGACATTGGGACACCATCATTCGCAGCGGCGTCGCGTCGCATCATGCCGGTCACATGCCCGCATGGAAGCTAGTCATTGAAAAGTTGATGAGTGCGGGCTTGCTCGACGCGATTTTTGCGACCACGACGGTCGCGGCCGGCGTCGACTTCCCCGCGCGCACGGTCGTAGTCACTTGCGCCGATCGACGCAGCGCCAGCGGCTGGCAGTCACTTACCGCTTCCGAATTACAGCAGATGACGGGACGCGCGGGACGCCGCGGCAAAGATCGCGTCGGATTCATCGTGGCAGCGCCCGGTCCTCATCAGAATCCGCAGAGTATCACTGAGCTGCTACGCGCGCCCCCGGACGATCTCGAAAGTCGATTTCGCGCAACCTACACGTCACTGCTCAATCTACTCGACGCGTTCGGAAGTTTCGCGCAAGTGCGCCGGATTGCCGAGCAAAGTTTCGCTCATCGAAATCTGCTGCCGCGAATTCACGAGCTGCAGAGCCTGCGCGACGAAAACGAAAAGCACATTAGTGAAGCGCTGGAACACGCACGGATTAAAGTGCCCGTTTCGGCCGTTCGTGGACTCGAGCGGTTAGCGAGTGCGCG
>QHXG01000537.1 GCA_003222845.1 Acidobacteriota bacterium
CGAGTGAGACTGAGTTTCTGATTAGCACGAATTGTCTCTTCAGTTTGTTGGCGATCTCTCCAATCGAGCACGCTGTACGTGTTATCCTTGCCGTGCGCGTCAGAGCTAGAAGCAAACGAAACTTGAATCTAATCACTACCTCTGATTGTTATCGAGGAAAGTATGCAGCGGATGGTAGAGATAACTTTTTCCGTTAATAACGAGTCGAAGACTCTCAAAGTCTATCCGATGGAGCGCCTGCTCGATGTGTTGCGCGAGCAGCTACGGTTAACCGGAACGAAAGAAGGTTGCGGCGAAGGTGAATGTGGCGCTTGCTCGGTGATGATTGATGGCCAAATTGTTAATAGCTGTCTCGTGCCGGTCGCCCAGATTGACGGCGCAGAGATTAAGACGATCGAAGGAGTCGCGACTGGAGATCAATTGCACGCGGTGCAGCAAGCTTTCATCGAATGCGGCGGAGCGCAATGCGGCATCTGCACGCCAGGGATGGTGATGGCAGCCGTTAGTTTGCTTGAGAAAAATCCGCAGCCGAGCGACGTAGACATTCGCAACGGGCTCGCCGGAAATCTTTGTCGCTGCACTGGATATATGAAGATTTTTGAGTCGGTGTTGCGGGCCTGTCGGCAACCGGGAGTGTCTGATGCGACTTAAGGAACCAACCAAAGAACTTGTTGAAGAGTAGCGAAGACAGTTCGAGCACAAGAACAGAGCGGATGAAGAGGCGATAAAGGAACTCTTAAAGATATTTCCTGATAACACAGATTACAAAGCGGTACTGTTAAAGAGCATCGTAATCAATACACTCTACTCTACCCAGATTAGAGCGATAAAGAATGTTGCGAGGAATATTTTTGAATTGGACATTGATGCTCAGGTCAGGCAGGGTGACCCTCAGGTGGTCGATCAAATCGCGAAGCTGACCATTAGCGGAAAGGAACGAAGAAACTACTCCTTCGCGACCAAATACTGTAGCTTTCACAACCCCTCTTCATACCCCATATATGACAGCATTGTGGATAAAGTTTTGAAAGCGTATCAAAGGCAGGACCGATTCTCATCTTTACCGCTGGGGGATCTAAAAGACTATCGGCGATTCAAAGAAGTTCTCGAAGAGTTCGTGAATTTTTACAAAGGTTTAGGAAGGCCCAGATGGAAAGACCTCGATTATTTTCTTCATGACTACGGAAGAGAGAAATTCGCTAAATAAAATCAATGGAAACATCTCGGTTCGTTAACGCGGACTTCGCAGCGCGGCGGAGCAGCAAGCAAACGCGTTAGCTCCGTAGGAGCAGAATGTTTATAGCTACCGCTATTACAAACCAATCCAAGCTCCGTAGGAGCGAAATAAAGGCGCGATATACATTACGCTCCTACGGAGCTGAAAACGTAAGCATACGGGTGTCTATAAACATTTCATCCCTACGGGATTTATATGTCCAAGAGACTTGCTCAAAAAACAAGAAGTTCGACCCTTGCTTCACAGATGGAATTTAGGATGAGAAAAGAAATCAAAGTTGACATGTCGGCCGCAGCGGTTACGGCTCGCCTCAAGCGCGCCTGTGGCCTTGGAGACGCTGAGAGATTAGCCACAATGACGCGAGACGCCATGGACGAAATAAATATCGGCAAAACAAACCCGGGAAAGTATCCCGAATGGAAACGGAGCCGATAAGTACTCGCCGTGCGCGCATTCATTCCAGCATATCAACTCGTGACGCCTCAGTCGTTGTCCGAAGCTTTAACTATCGTTGCTTCTGATGGCGGCGCATGGAGACCTTTCGCCGGCGGCACCGATCTGATGGTGCTGCTCGAAGCCGGAAAACTGCCGCACAAGAATTACCTAAACATTTGGAATTTGTCAGAGCTTCGAGGGATCGAGGTATCGGACGCTTACGTCTCCCTTGGCGCGCTGACCACTTACACCGAGGTTCATAATCACGAGATTCTGCGGGCGGAGTTCCCCATGCTTTGTCAGGCGGCGAAGGAAACCGGAGGCATTGCAATCCAAAACCGCGGTACCTTGGGCGGCAATATAGTCAACGCTTCACCGGCGGCAGATTCGCCACCGGCGTTGCTGGCTTACGACGCGGAGCTTGAGCTGGTATCAAAGCATGGCGAGCGACGAGTTCCATATCTCAAGTTCCACACCGGTTACAAGCAGATGGACATTCGGCCTGACGAATTGCTGCGAGCGATTCGATTGCCGCGCGCGCCGAATCAGTTGACGCAGTACTATCGCAAAGTCGGCACCCGCAAGGCGCAGGCGATTTCGAAAGTTTGCTTCGCGGCGGTTGGATCGATGAACGACGGTAAGATCGAAAGCGTGAGAATCGCGCTCGGCAGCATTGCGCCGATTCCGCTTCGCTGCGTTCAGACCGAGAATGCACTGCGCAACCAGACAATCGATTCGCTGGCAGCCGCTCGCGACGCCCTCGGCAGCGAGATTTCTCCGATTGACGACCTTCGTTCGACCCGAGATTATCGGCTTAGGGTTTCGCTAAACCTGCTTGAAGATTTCATCAACGAACTCAGCGTTTGAAAACCAAAATCGCGGATGGGAAATTGAAAACTGAATTTTGCAAATCTGCTAGAATCCACGGCGAGCCCCTTAATGAAACTTAGCGCCCATTTCGCCAGGCATTCGCTCGTCGCCATCGCGGCGCTAAGCTTCCTTTTATCGTCCTCTGTTTGTGCGCAAAGCGTCCCATCTGCTGACCGGCCACTGAACTTACTGGTGCTCGGTGATTCGATCCTCTGGGGCCAGGGTCTCAAAGAAGAGCACAAAGCGTGGCATCAGGTGGAGAGCTGGCTGGAGCAAACCACTGGCAGGGAAGTGCGCGCAAAGATCGAAGCTCATTCCGGGGCCGTGATCGGTTCAGCCGAAAGTTCGACGGATAGTTCAACAGTTTGGATTGATGGCGAAATCAACCGCGCCGTGCCGACCGTGAACGAGCAGATTAATTACGCGGTCCGATCGTACTCCGATCGGTCGCAGGTCGATCTGGTGCTGGTGGATGGTTGCATAAACGACATAGATGCGCGCCGGCTCTTGAATGCCTCGAACACGCCTGCCGGAATTCGTGAATTGGCGCAGGCGAAATGCGGAACGCCCGTCGAAGCGCTGCTGGAAAAGATCGCTTCCTCTTTTCCAAACGCGCACGTTATCATGACCGGTTATTATCCGATCGTCTCAGAAAAGACGTCGAACGATCTCTTCATGAGAGCGCTTAATAGAAGGCTCTACACGCCCGCGCCGGGAGCGCCACACAGAAGCGATAAAGAACTACGCCGGCAACTTATTGAAATCTCCAAAGAATGGTATCAGTCTTCAAACCAAAAACTGGCGGATGCGGCCCGCGCCGTTGATGCAAGGTTGTCCGCCGGCGGATCGCGAAAGCGCATCCTGTTTGCCAAAGTCGAGTTCCTGCCGGATTATGCTTTTGGTTCTCACGGGTCCCGGTTGTGGGGATTTGATGCTTCGCCCTTGCGCAAGCTGCTGGTGATTCTGGCTTTTGGGAGAGTCTCGATCAGAACGAACGACGAGACCAGAAGGCAACGCTCGGAGAGTTGCCAGCAAGTCTTTAAGCGTCCGGAGGGCGAGACCAAGGATCAAAAAAGAGCGCGTGACTGGCGGCTGATGCTTTGTAAGTTGGCGGCGCTGGGACACCCTAACCGAAAAGGCTCGGCAATGTATGTTGAAGCCATTACCAATCAATTGAAACTATTGATTAGTGGCGGTTGGCTTCGCGGCGCCGTGGCACCGGTACCGTAGAGACGTGGCTCGGTTTAGATTACATCAGACTTGTCCGCCGTTCATGTGTCGGATCATGAGAGCGCGAACAAGTCTGATGCAATCTAAACGAAAGTTTTTCATCCTGCTTGATTTTTCCAAGAGAAGGAGAATGAACCGAAATGACGCCCGACACCTCTTTTAACTACGGAGTCGTTTCGCCCGTCGAATGTCTCAATGCTGGATGGGCCGCCATCAAAGATCGTTACTGGCTGTTTGTGGGGATCACTCTGGTGGCCACGCTGCTTGGCGGGGCAGTGCCAATCGTGCTCATTGGGCCGATGATGTGCGGACTCTACATGTGTCTGCTGGCGAAGATGCGCGGCGAGCCAATTGAGTTCGGACTCTTGTTCAAGGGCTTCGATTATTTCGTTCCCGCACTGGTGGCGGCTGCTTTTCAAATAGTGCCAGTCCTGGTGCTGGTGATGTTAGGTGACGTGTTTTTTTTCGCATTCACTTTTGCCGTGATGCCACCTGGCCGAGGCGAATCTCCGCCGCTGATATTTTGGATTGGGTTGGCCGTGTTTGTAATCTTCGCGATGATCGTAAGCCTGGTAGTTCATGCAATCTTCCTCTTTGCCTATCCGTTGATTGCCGATCGAAAGCTATCCGGCTGGGAGGCGATCAAGACCAGTTCCCGCGCGGTGCTGAAAAATCTCGGCGGGATTGTGGGATTGATTCTTCTCAATGTCGGACTTGGGATTGTGGGCTTCCTATGTTGCTTTGTGGGTGTGTACTTCGTGCTGCCCGTGACCTATGCGGCCTACGCCGCAGCTTACCGACAAGTGTTTCCTGAAAGCCCAATGAGCTTCGCCTCATCGCCGCCGCCACCGCCCGCGAGTTGGGCAGCTTGAGAGATGAATCAAACTGACCTCGTCATACGTGGGCGCCGGGTGGTTACTGAAAATGCAATAGGCCCGGCGTCCGCGCATATAAGTCAGGGCCGAATTGTTGGGATCGCCGGTTTCGAGGAAATCCCGGCAGGCGGTGCGATCGTCGAAGCCGGCGAAGATTCGATCGTGATGCCCGGATTGGTCGATACTCACGTTCATGTCAACGAGCCTGGACGCGCCCGTTGGGAAGGTTTTGAAACCGCGACCAAAGCAGCGGCGGCAGGTGGCATTACGACAATCGTTGATATGCCGCTCAACTCGATCCCGGCCACGACGACTCTTAATGCTCTTAAGTCAAAATTGGAAGCGACGCGCGGCAAGCTTCACGTCGACGTTGGCTTCTGGGGTGGCGTGGTGCCAGGCAATACGAACGAACTTGCCAACCTGTGGAACGCAGGTGTCGTTGGGTTCAAATGCTTCCTCATTCACTCTGGCGTCGATGAATTTCCGAACGTAACCAGAAGCGATTTACATGAGGCAATGCCGAAACTCGCGCGCCTGGGCGCGAAGTTGATTGTGCACGCCGAGCTGCCGGGACCGATCGAGGCGAGTTGCGGTTCATTTTCCGCAGACAATGAAGGTTCGCAGTCTTATAAAACTTTTCTCCGCTCACGCCCGCGCGAAGCCGAAAACGAAGCCGTCGAGTCGATGATTCGGCTGAGCCTCGAGACAGGTTGCCGGGTTCATATCGTGCACCATTCTTCGGCAGACGCGCTTGCAATTCTGCGTCAAGCCAAAACATCAGGAGCGCGAGTCACCGCTGAGACTTGCCCGCATTATCTTCATTTTGCCGCCGAAGACATTCCCAACGGCGCCACTGAATTCAAATGCTGCCCGCCGATTCGGGAACGCGAGAACCGCGAACAACTTTGGGAGGCATTGCGTGACGGAACCATCGACATGATTGTCTCCGATCATTCGCCCTGTCCGCCCGAAATGAAATTGCCCGAGCAAGGCGATTTCATGAAAGCCTGGGGAGGAATTTCTTCTCTGCAACTGCGGCTGCCGGTGATATGGACGGAAGCAATCGCGCGCGGGTTTACGATTAATCAACTAGCCGAGTGGCTCTGCGCCGCGCCGGCTCGTCTGGTTGGTTTGCAAGAGCGGAAAGGCACGATTTCCATTGGGCGCGATGCCGACATCGTGATCTGGAGTCCCATGAGAGAATTTCGCGTCGAGCCTGGAAT
>QHXG01000538.1 GCA_003222845.1 Acidobacteriota bacterium
CCATCGTCACAAGTTGACGCCTTACGCGGGGGAACTCCTGCGCGGCGTGGTAGAAAAGACTTTTCTTCGCGGCCAGATGGTTTATGATGGCGCCGAATTTTCTGATGCTCGCGGGCAGACTCTCTTACGCAGAAATATTTAGCCACAAAAAGGCGCAAAAAGCACAAAAGAAGTCAAGAAATGGATAATCGAAGCTCACTCATCGAAAGACTACTCCAGCCGGCCGATTCAAATGCTCGGGGTTCTGCCGATAACAACAGACTCTGTGACATAATTCGAGAGACCAGCTTCGAGATTCACAAGTTCCTTCGAAGCGGACACCT
>QHXG01000539.1 GCA_003222845.1 Acidobacteriota bacterium
AGAGATCATCCAAGACAAGCATCGTCATACCTCGAAAGAAATTCTGCGCGCCTGGATGCCTTGGATAATTCTCAGCGTGGTGGTTTTCGTTTGGGGATTGCCGCAGACGAAGGCTTTGCTCGATGGAATCTCAGCTCCTAAGATCCCAGTGCCTGGTCTCGACAAGCTTGTGCTGCGCATGCCGCCGGTGGTCTCGAAGCCAACGGCCGAAGCCGCGGTCTTCAACTTCAATTGGCTATCAGCGACGGGCAGCGGAATCTTCCTGGCTTCGGTCATCGCCGGCGTCGCGATGGGATATTCACTTCGCGAACTGCTCAGAGTCTATTGGAAGACTCTCAAGCTCGTGCGCTTTTCGCTGCTGACGATCGCGGCAATGATGGCGATTGGATTCACGACGCGTTATTCAGGCATGGATGCCACGCTTGGGCTCGCATTTGCAAGAACTGGATTCCTGTATCCATTCTTCGGCACGATGTTGGGTTGGATGGGTGTCGCCCTCACCGGTTCCGACACTTCTTCCAACGTCCTCTTCGGCAGTCTGCAAAAGATCACCGCCACACAACTCGCCCTTAGTCCAACGTTGATGGCTGCCGCGAACAGCTCCGGTGGGGTGATGGGAAAAATGATCGATGCGCAATCGATCGTCGTCGCCAGCACCGCCACGCGCTGGTACGGTCACGAAGGCGACATCCTGCGTTACGTTTTCTTTCACAGTCTGGCGCTGGCCGCGTTAGTCGGAATTCTGGTTTTGCTTCAGGCCTACGTGTTTACCTCGATGATCGTAAAGTAGAGTTCGTCCATCTGAGATCGAAACATACAAAAGAAAGCCCGGCGACCCTCGCGGACACACCGGGCTTTCGCGTCGCTCGCTTTGCTTGGGGACTATTTAGGCGCGAAGCGGTTCCGGTACTCAGTTGACTGGATGAACGCCTTTACCATTTCGGCGTTGACGAAGTTTCCGTCGAATTGATTCAGCTTGTTCAGCCAGAAGTTGTAGCCGTCAAAGTTCCCCTCTGGTGCGTCATTCGGGTTTCGCCGCAGATAACCAAAGTACTGCATCAAAACAAACGCGCGATTGAATTCGGCATTGACTAAATCGGGATCTTCCGCGATCGCTCGCAAAACCTGGGCGCGCGTCTTCCCGCCCGACGCCAAGTCGTTTACCAATTTATCGCGCTCGGATTGCGACAGCGGATTGCCGGCATTGCTGTTGAGCTTGTCAACGAACTCGGCAGCCGAGGTTGAGGGCGGAAATGTATTGGTGAAGCGCGACCATTGGACGAAATCCGATGCGAAGGCTTGCTTGTTATTTTCCAGAACTTGCTCCCAGCCGCTTTGATTAACGATGACCCCCCGACCGATTCGTGGCGTATCGGCTAGAAACTCACCAAGTCTGACGGGAACCGGTGCGTCCGGAATATTTCCGAATGCTGCTTTGTATAACCGATAGACTTCGTAGCCGGTCTGCTGAAATTCGATCGAGAGGAAATACGCAGCGCTGACGTTGATACGCTTTGCTTCAATGCACTGCGCATCGTTGCCGCAGGATGCAATTTCGTTAGTCCAGAAGGCGAGGCCAGCCGCGTCGGGCTCGCGGTTGAGAAAGTCGCGGTAGTGCTGTTGGACGAAGAACTGGGCGTCGTCAATCTTATTGATGATCGGAGCGGGGCCAATCGTTACGTCCTGCATTCGGATCGTATACGCGCCGGAGCCCGCAGCATCGTTAGAGTCCGAGTCAACGAACAGGTGAAAAGGAACATTCAAGGGAAGGTAATCGATGTTGACTGTTGCGGTATTACTACCGGTCGTCCAGCGGCTGTCGGACATCGCCGACGGCCAGTTGTGTTCAAAATTTCCCGTGCCGGCTGGGCACCCTCCATCGTTCCGACCGTCCATAACATAAATCAGAGGTCTGTAGGTGCCGGACGTTGTGGACACCTCTATCTTCGGATTCGGACCGAGCCCAGTAAGAGTGAACGAGTAAACGTGGTCCGGCCCGAAGGCGCCGTAACTGCTGTAATAATACGAGGGAATTGTCGATATCGTATCATTCGCACCGGTCGTATCGCCGGTGGTGACAAAGGGCGCGGCGGCGGTGTAGTTTCCTCCCGGAATAGCAGCGCCCGGACAATCGTCGGTTCCGCCAAGCGCGGCCAGCATGGCGAAGTTGCCTTTTTGGTGCGGCAGAAGAAACTTGCTTTGCCGTTTCAGCAATGCCGGGCCGCTGTAGGTCTTGTTCAGTTTCTCGAGAAGCCTCGTCGTCCGTCCGGCGACGCTCACTTCTGGTTTTTTCGCTTCCTGGGCCCGCGCTTTTGGCATGTGCGAGAGCAACATGGCAGGGACCGTCGCAAAAATCGAACAAACCCCCAATCTTTGCCGCCACTGCTTTAGGGTCGCCGTGAAGATTTCTTGGTCTGATCGGCGATCGCCATTTCCGAGAATGTCCAGGTGCCTTGAGTTTTCTATTTGGTCTTTCATTTTCTTTTCCTCCTTCGTTACAACCCTATCCGACTAAAATCTGTGGACGGGTAAAATCTTGTCAGCTGTGGACGGGTAAAATCTTGTCAGGCGGGAGATCTGCTCCTTCTGCCGGTCGTTAAGACCTGATCTGCCACGTCCGGTTACGCCTTTATTGAAGCGTATCTTTCGTTCTTCCGATTCGATATCGCGGATTCTCTGCTCGACACCTCGCCGCGATGCTCCGAGTCCATAAAACTCGAGAACCTTTAGAACGCTCGAAGGCTTGTCAGCGATAAGCTCTTCGTAACTGAGCCAATGGACTTCAAGCCGCTTCTGCTTTTCCGCCAAGTCCCACGATGCGACAAACTGAAAATACCAGGGAATGACATTTTCGATGAGCAGATCGATCTTCGTTTCTTCATCAAGAGCCGGCCAATCGGCACGAAAATACGATGTCTGAAACGCGCCGTGGTTATAGAAGTCGAGCAGGCTCATTACCGAATCAAAGATATTGCGAACCAGCACCACCGGACGGATGCCGAAGGCCTGCATCAGGTGCACATTCGCGTCGGATGCGCGACAGTGTTGCTGCGTCACGGTATCAAGTTCAGCAGACTCTCGAAGCGTGGGTAGGTAGATCTCGTGTTCACTTTGCCCGGCCGCGTAAACCGTGAAAAGATCGCGGTAGCCCGTCACATTCAGCAGGAGATTCTTCAGAAAGGTCGAGGCGCTCTTCGGCACGCAGGCAATAAAAAGATGCCGTCCCAGCTGCTCCGGCGTTATTTCGATCATAAAATCCGAAAGCTTGGCGCGCAGTCCTGTGGCGGAGAGCGAATTTGTTAGATTGACGTAAGAGCCGGGGCTGGGATAGACCGAGATCGCTTTGCGGCAGCACAAGACGCTTTCTTCATTCAGGCTGTTTTGGAAGAAAACGATTCCGAGACTCTGGAAGGCGCCAGCGAATTTACGGAGGAACGTGGAGTCCTCAGCCATTTCGC
>QHXG01000540.1:0-3991 GCA_003222845.1 Acidobacteriota bacterium
AGCGGTATTTGAAACGCCTTGTTTTGAGGGGCGCTTGAGACTTCCAGCGCCCCTTCGCCTTCGTCCCGCGGGATGGTTCCGTTCACTGGTCGTCGCCGGTACTCTCGCCGTCGCCGCCGATTTCGCCGTGCGGGTGGTTGTGGTTGATCTGCCCTTTGCGCTCCCCGCGAACAGACTGCGCCACATTTGCCATGACGAAACTGCCCACTTGCGTGCCCGTCGCACGACCGTCGCGGCAGGCCGAGCGGAAGTGAATGCCGCCGTAGATGCGCGCGTCGAACGCCTCGTCCGCTGCTTGCGTGAAGCTCGCGTAGGTGCGCACGACGCCGGACAGCGTCTCGGACGTGAGTGTGAACTCGGTGTCGTTGCCGAAGTATGTGCCGAGCACCACGGCCGCCGCGGGGCTGACGGTGGCATGTCCCGAAGGGTACTCGGGGAAATTGGGCGTGACGAGCAACGGAGTCCATCCCGCGTCCTCTATGGTGGCGGGGTTACCGTCCGTGCTCGCCAGCCGGATGGCTGTAATTGGCCGCCAGAAGACGTACGTGTACTTCGCGTCCCAGCAAGAGATAACCCCGTCGGCCATGGCGACGTTTAAGAGCGCCAGCAGCCGCGCGTTTTCCGACAGAGTAGTGTGACGCTCTTCGGCCACAGACGTGGCGATGCGGTTCCAGTAGGCCGGGGTGTTACCGTTCCAGAAGACCGCGATCTGCGTCTGCTCGGCGCTGCGGGTCGAACTGCTTATACTCCCAATCTCTTTAACTTCATTGAAGTCAGCCGCGTATTGGTCGCTCGTCAAAGCGGGCGGCCCCGACGGGCGGAACTGCGACGGGGAGTTGAGCGCCCACGGGGTCATGTAGGCGAACTGCGGCCCGGCTCCGGGGAGGAAACCGGGAGGGGTCGGACGCCATTGGCCCACGCCCATGCCGCCGAGGAAGGCTGGCGGCGCGGGGGTGAAACCATCCGTGCTGCGCCACAGGAGGATGTCGTCGGCGACCTTTTGCCCCCACTCTATGCCGCGGACAATTGACTGACTATCCTCGGCCGCGTCGTCAGAAGCGATTGAGGCCAAGGACGACTCACGCGCAGCGTCGAGGTCCGGCTTTTGCGATGGGAATAGTTTGACGAGCGCGGCGTAGGCCGCTTGGACGGCGGCGGCGCGGCGCGAAGCACCGGGCGGCGCGTCAAAGTCGACGTGAATTGGTGCGTAGCGGCGCTCGATGCCGTTGACCGCGTCGAAGACCGACACGTGCACGATGGCCAAAACCCGCGACGAAGCGATGGGTGAGGTATGCGCCGTCAGCAGGGCTTGCTGCGCCCTTTGGTTCCACTCCGTGATCACGTCAGCTTTGACCGTTCCACACAAGATCACAGCGAGAAGCCCGACCACAGCGCTAAGTGCGAGATTTCCTTTGAAGTTTCTTCTGTTCATGGTAATTCTCCTTTGCGAAAAAGACGTTTGAGAGGGGACCATGTGCTGGGTTGGTGGCCGCCATTCCGGTTACGACCCATATGCCTGGCGGACTCCAACAGTCGGTCTTGCGAATCTCAGCATTCAGCTCCCTCAACCAAAGACGCGAGAATCTAGGCGCGGACGTCTCATGCCGCGGATGTCTTGTGGTAGCGGGAAGTGTGAACAGGCGTTATAATCCGCCCACCTGCAGTTTGTTCGGCGCGCAAAACGAGTATCGCCATGGTCCCCTCCACCAAAGAAGTCACCGAATTACTCCTGGATTGGAGCGATGGGAACCAGGCGGCGCTCGACCGGTTGACGCCTCTGGTTTATGAAGAACTGCACCGGTTAGCCCACCAGCACATGAAGCGAGAACGTCGTTATCAACAAGGGCACACGATGCAAACTTCGGCTTTGGTCAACGAGGCTTATCTAAGGCTTATCGATCAGCGAAACGCGCATTGGCAGAATCGCGCACACTTCTTTTCGATTGCTTCGCGTTTGATGCGTCGCATTCTCGTCGATCATGCGCGCAGTCATCAGTACGCGAAGCGCGGAGGTGGCGCGCTAAAGGTATCCCTGGATGAGGCAGCGATGGTCTCGCAAGAGCGAGCGGCGGAACTGGTGGCCCTCGACGACGCGTTGACGAGTCTGGCCGCCGTTGACCCTCGCAAATGCCAAGTGGTCGAGTTGCGTTTCTTTGGCGGCATGAGCGTAGAAGAAACAGCTGAGGCGCTCGGCGTGTCAGCGATTACGGTCAAACGCGACTGGAGCACCGCGAAAGCCTGGCTCCATCGTGCGATGAAAGCGTAGTCATGAAGCGCGAACGCTGGCAACAAATCGATAACCTGTTGCAATCCGCTCTGGCGCGGTCGCCGGAAGAGCGTTCTGCCTTTCTCACGCGAGCCTGTGATGAAGACGAGTTGCTACGCAGCGAAGTGGAATCGCTTATCGCTTCTCATGAGGACGCGGGCAACTTCCTCGAGACGCCTATGTCTCAGATTGCGGCTGAGTTGCTTGTTAACGGTCGAGCCGGCCTGGCGGTAGGTCAGAAAATTGGCCCGTACAAGATTGTGGGCTCGCTGGGCGCGGGCGGAATGGGTGAGGTCTATCTGGCTGAGGATCCAAGACTAGGCCGTAAGATTGCGCTTAAGCTGCTGCCGGATTATTTGACGAAGGATGAAAACCGCTTACGCCGCTTCGAGCTGGAGGCGCGCGCTGCTTCGTCACTGAATCATCCAAACATAGTAACCATTTTTGAGATCGGCGAAGCGGATGGCCATCATTTCATCGCTGGTGAGTTTATTGACGGTGTGACCCTACGCGAGCACATCACCACGTCACGGATTGCACCCAATGGAAGTCCGAACACTCCGTTGAAGCTCAGCGAGATACTCGATCTGGCGGTCCAGATCGGCGAAGCTCTGGCGGCGGCGCACGCAGCAGGCATAGTGCATCGGGACATCAAGCCAGAGAACATAATGGTGCGGCACGATGCTTACCTGAAGGTTTTGGACTTTGGACTGGCAAAGCTCACCGAGCGCCCGGCATTCGCGATTGACGCTGAAGGCGCAACGCGGGCGCCGCTCAAGACTAATCCGGGAATAGTAATGGGAACGGTTACGTACATGTCGCCGGAGCAGGCGCGCGGGCTGCCGGTGGACGCGCGCACGGATATTTGGAGTCTGGGTGTGGTGCTTTATGAGATGGCGACAGGCCGGCTGCCGTTCGAAGGTGAAACAGCGACCGATATGATTTTGTCGATAGTCGAACGGGAACCGCCGCCGCTCGCGCGATATTCAAAAGACACGCCCGCTGAGCTGGAGCGGATCGTCAGCAAAGCGCTGCGAAAGAACAAAGAGGAACGGTACCAGACGGCAAAGGACTTGGCTCTTGATCTGAAGAGCTTGAAGCAAGAGTTGGAAGTTCAAACTCGACTTGAGCGGTCGAGCGAGTCAGGGGCAGGCCGCGGAGAAAGACTCGTCACGAGCGGCGAGCAGACGGCGATGGTGACTGGTCCACAATCTGCGTCGCGCACCGCTGGCGCGGGAACAATACAACCGATATCGAGCGCCGAGTATATCGTCAGCGAGATCAAGAGCCATAAGCGAAGCGTGGTGCTTGGTGTCGCAGTGCTGGTGATTGCCGTCGCGGCTGTCGTCTATTCCTTTTACTTCGCTAAGAGCGGCGAGACGATAGATTCGATTGCGGTCCTCCCATTCGTGAACGTGAGCAACAATGCGGACACGGAATATCTTTCGGACGGAATCAGCGACAGCATCATCGAGACTCTCTCACAGTTACCGAATCTCAAGAAAGTGAGCGCGTTCAGTTCGGTCTTACGTTACAAGGGACAGCAGATAGATCCGCAGAATGTTGGGCGCGAGTTGAACGTCCGGGCCGTGCTTACGGGGAGACTCGTGCAGCGCGGCGATGACATCTTAATCATCGCCGAGCTGGTCGATGTCAAGGACAACAAGCGCCTCTGGGGCGGACAGTACAACCGAAAGTCGGCAGACATTCTCAACCTCCAAGGTG
>QHXG01000540.1:4013-4445 GCA_003222845.1 Acidobacteriota bacterium
TCCGAAAAGCTGCGACCGAAGCTGACCGGCGAAGAAAAGGACCGGCTGAATAAGCGCCAAACCGAAAGTGCCGAAGCCTACCAGCTTGATCTCCAGGGCCGCTACTACTGGCATAAAGGTTCGGACGAAGCTCGGATCAAGAGCGGCGAGTATTTTCAGAAGGCGATCGAAAAGGATCCGAACTACGCGCTGGCGTATGCCGGATTGGCAGATTCATACCACGTGATGGCATTCTACGGTCAAATGCCGCCAAAGGAAGCTTGGCAGAAATCAGAGGAGGCGGCGGTCAAGGCGTTAGCAATTGATGACGCGCTCGGCGAGGCCCACTTTTCATTGGCGGTGGTCAAGACATGGTATGACTGGGACTGGCGGGGCGGCGAGCGAGAATTCAAACGCGCTATTGAGTTGAATCCGGAATTTGCAGGTGCAGAG
>QHXG01000540.1:4630-4955 GCA_003222845.1 Acidobacteriota bacterium
CGTGGAGCAAGGAAGGTACGAGGAAGCTTTCGCGGAGATGCTCAAGGCGAGGCCTCTCGTTAACTCTCCCAGGCACCTAGCAAGAATCGGGGCGGTCTATGCAGCCGCGGGTAAGAGAGATGAGGCGATCAAGATACTCGAAGAAGTGAAGGGGCTAACCGGCAAACGTTATGATTTAGGGACACACATCGCGGCCATCTACGCGGCGCTGGGGGATAAAGATCAGGCTTTCGCGTGGCTTGATAATGCTTATGAGGCGCACACTTTTGTCCTGATTGAACTGAAAGTGAATCCAATGTTCGACACGCTTCGCTCAGACCCGCGA
>QHXG01000541.1 GCA_003222845.1 Acidobacteriota bacterium
TTTTGTCGGCGCGCTCGAATCAGCCAACGGCTTTTCTGAACTGAACGATCCCGAAGAGCAGTATCAACGCTTCAAAGATCAGGTCATTCAGCGCGAGCGTGGCGACGAAGAGGCGATGGTGATGGACGAAGACTACATTCGCGCGCTGTCATACGGCATGCCGCCGGCGGCAGGAATCGGTGTTGGCATCGATCGCTTAGTGATGCTTCTGGCCAACAAGCATTCGATTCGCGATGTAATCCTGTTTCCGCACCTGCGACCGGAGAGACAGGAGACGGAAGGCAATCGACAGGAAGCGGGAGGCGGGAAGCAGGAGGCAGGAAACGGAAAGAGTGCGCCATAAACTTGTACGTAACTCCCTCTCCCTCTGGGAGAGGGCTGGGGTGAGGGTCTAGCTAACAAGCATTAAAAAACCTACTCTCTTTTTTATTCTGGGTGTTCGCTCAACAGAGAGAGGAACGTAACTAAACGGTTGGGTTGGCAGCTAGACCCTGGCCCTCTCCCAAAGGGAGAGGGAGAGCGTATGATGCTCTTTCGGTGATTGAGCCGCGCCGCCAAGCGCGCTGAAGAGTTATTGAAGGCGAAGAATTGCGACGACGTAAGATAGATGGATGTCCGATAGCTGGAGCGCTCCAACTGGTGGGCGACAAGTGGACCATGCTGATCGTCCGCGATCTGTCTGCCGCGCCGAAGCGCACGACGGAATTGCTCGAAGACCTGCATCCGATTAGCAGCCGCACTTTGCTGGGCCGGCTGCAAGAGATGGAACGCGACGAGTTATTGCTACGGAATGATTACGGTGGTTTGCCGCGGCGGGTCGAATACGAATTGACTGAGCGAGGCCGCCGTTTGATTCCGCTGCTGGATGCGTTGATGAAGACGGGCCAGGCCTTGGATTGCAATCAATGCGAGGACCGCAAGGAGCAGACCGGCTATTACTGCGATTTCTGTCCGGTGCCGCGCGAAGAAGTTTCTGCTAACGAACAGCCTCTCCGCGAAGAACCTTTCCCGGCTCGCGAACCCGAGCGCCAGCCCATGCCTAGACCTTCACGTCGCGATAAAGATGACTCGATTGTATTGCTGTGAAGCGCCGAATCCTTGCCTTAAACTAAAGGTCGCCCGACTCTTAACCGCAACGCGGTTATGCCCTTCAGCCCAGGGTTGGCCGTCTTCGGCTACCCTGGGAGCACGGATGAAAAATCATTCAACCGCAAAGCGGTTGCGTCGTTCCGCGGCGAATGAAACAAGGGCGCAACCGCGTTGCGGTTGGGAATCAACCAAAATCTGTTACCCCCAGGGTAGCCGAAGCGGCAACCCTGGGCTGGAGGGCGCAACCGCTTTGCGGTTCGCCTCTGAACGAAAGACCAACTCGTCTCAAACCTAACTCAGGTGCATCAAGGATCGCCTTACAAGGCGTCTACGTTTCTTCCGCACGCGCTACTCAGGCTGGTTCAGCACAACTTCCCCAGATGGCAGAGTGATCTTTAGATGGTCGGGACTGAGGTGCTCTCCTTCGATCGTGACTTCTTCGCCTGTCGGCATCGCCACCGGCAAGTGATCCAGAAAACGTTCCGCGTCCAGCGCCGCCATGCAACCAGTGCCGGCGGCGGTAACCGCCTGGCGATAGACGGAGTCCTGAACGTCGCCACAGGCGAAGACGCCGGGAATGTTCGTGGCTGTGGTACGGTGGGATGTCTTGATATAACCGACTTCGTCCATCTCGAGCTGGCCCTTGAAAAGATCGGTGTTGGGTTTGTGGCCGATCGCAATGAACACTCCTTCACAATCCAAAGTGAAATGTTCTTCATCAACGGTGTTTCGGATGCGGACGCCGGTAACTCCGTGTTCTTGCGTGCCCAGTATCTCTGCCACTTCGGCATCCCAGATAAATTCAATCTTCTCGTTACGAAACGCTTTCTCCTGCATAATCTTTGAGGCCCGTAATTTGTCACGCCGATGGACAACGTAAACTCTCGAAGCGTAACGCGTCAGAAAGGTCGCCTCTTCCATGGCAGTATCACCACCGCCAACGACAACCAATCTCTTGTTGCGAAATGCGGGAAGCGGGCCATCACAGGTCGCGCATGCGGAGACGCCATTGCCTCCGAAACCCTTCGGCGTTTTCGCCTCGCCGGGAACACCAAGCCATTTTGCTGAGGCGCCGGAAGCGATAATCAACGTCTCCGCTTTAATAATGCTGTTGTCGGTAACAAGTGTGAACGGGCGCTCGCTAAGATCAACTTGCGTGATCCATTCCTCCAGAAATTCGGTCCCGAAACGTTCCGCCTGCTTGCGAAACTCAACCATCAAATCGGGGCCCTGGACGCCTTGTGAAAAGCCGGGATAGTTCTCGACTTCGGTGGTAATCATCAACTGGCCGCCCGGCGTGGTTTGTTTTTCAGCATCGGTCGGCGCATCGATCAGTAATGGGTTGAGGTTCGCGCGCCCGGTATAAATTGCGGCTGTTAGCCCCGCCGGTCCCGAACCAATGATCACGACCTGACGGCGAAGTTCTTGTTTAGCCAAGCTGTATTGGTCTCCTTCCATCGCGTCAGAACCGGGAGCGGTAGCGACCGGATCGTTGGGTATGCTGGCGTCTCGCCTGCTTACATACGGTGCTGCCCCTCTAGTGTACTAAGCAGGCGAGACGCCTGCGTACCCAGGTCTCCCGGTTCTGACACGGCTGCATGCTGTATCGCAGGAAATCTATTGGCGTTTTCGGTTGCGCGTATAGTATAACTATTAGCGTACGAGTTAGTCGAACCAGGCAGGGCCCCAGCCAATACCGCGGCCTGAACTCGGATCCACCTTTTCGGTTCGGCCACGTTTTTGCGAGAGCACGTTGAGCAGAGACTCGGACGAAAAGAACAATACCGCTTCGGCTCGCCCAATCCGCGCGATAGGTGTGCTCGGCGCGGGCACGATGGGCCACGGCATTGCTCAGGTGGCTGCGGCCGCAGGCTATACGGTCGTCCTACGCGATGTTAATGCCGAAGCGCTCGCGCGCGGCGTGCAATCGATTGAACGAAATCTCTCGAAAGCCATC
This sequence comes from Acidobacteriota bacterium, assembly GCA_003222845.1. Lineage (GTDB taxonomy): Bacteria > Acidobacteriota > Blastocatellia > Pyrinomonadales > Pyrinomonadaceae > UBA11740. The sequence goes on from QHXG01000541.1 coordinate 3,047, forward strand.
CAACTTGGGAAGATCGTTGAGCAACAGCGTGACGAAACTTTGCAGCGAATCCATGGCGCCACGAGGTTCGACGAAATCCGCGATGTAGATCTGGTGATTGAAGCCGCCCCCGAGAATCTCGAGCTGAAACAGAGTCTGTTGCGCGAATTGGAAGCCTTGGTTGATACGAACTGCATCTTCGCAACGAATACTTCATCGCTTTCAATCGGCGAAATTGCTTCCGCGGCGTCGCGCCCGGAAAATGTAGTCGGCATGCACTTCTTCAACCCCGTTCACATCATGCGCTTAGTCGAAATCATTGTGGGCGCGCGAACCAGCGCCAGCGTTACCGAGAGTGTGCGCGAAGTCGCCACGCGGATGAAGAAGGAACCGATCATCGTGCGCGACGTGCCCGGATTTGCATCGAGCCGCCTGGGCGTGACGCTGGGCTTAGAAGCGATGCGAATGGTTGAGCAGGGTGTGGCCAGCCCGCGCGACATCGACACGGCGATGGAACTCGGTTATAACCACCCGATGGGTCCTTTGCGCTTGACCGATCTGGTGGGTCTTGATGTGCGTTTGAATATCGCTGAATATTTGTATCGCAAGCTCGGCTCGGATACTTTTCGTCCCCCGGAGATTCTGCGTCGGATGGTGAGCGAAGGTAAGCTGGGCAAAAAGAGCGGCGAAGGCTTTTACAATTGGGGCGAGCCGGAGAAAAGCCAGCGGGCATCTATCAGCTAGGTTGTTCGATCCAACTTTGGGGAGCGCCAACGAGACTGTGGTAACTGTTATGAACACGCCGCACCAACAGGAAGAGAGACGTTTCGCCCTGCGTATGGCGCTGCGTTTGCCGATCGTCGTCTCGGGCCGCTCGGAAGATGGCGCCGCTTGGAGCGAACCGACTGAGACTGACGACATCTCAACTTCAGGCGCGCTCTTTCATCTCAATCAAAAAGTGAGCATCGGAGAGAAACTTTACATTCGCGCGCACCGGCCAGATGGTTCTGCAACTGAGACGACGGCGACTGTCGTGCGTCTTTCACCGGCTATTTACGGCACTGCGCGCGTCGGCGTGCAAATCACCGAACCAGCGGAAAGCTGGGCGCGTCTGTTTGTTTCCTGGGTCGCCGACGAACAAGCCGCGTTGCCCGGTGAGGGCCCCTCCTCGTCCTGAATCAAGTCTCATTCACA
>QHXG01000514.1 GCA_003222845.1 Acidobacteriota bacterium
TGTTCCGATCGTCTAACGCCTGCCGAAAGTCTGTCAGCGGTTGGGCGGCGTAGCCAGTGAAAATCCCCGGCGCGTAGATTTCGTGTCTGTACCAGGGTCGTCCCAGCAGACCGCGGTCATCTATGAACGCGCGCTCGGTGGCGATTAGCGCATCGTTGAGATGGCGGAGCTTAGCGGCGGAAGCGGATGATTTTTCGCTTTCAGCGACCAGCTTCTGTCTTTCTTTTTCAACCCGCGCCGCCTCGTCGGTAAAATTCTTGACGGCGTCGTTCATCGGCTTTTCATCGATGGCGCTTTCCAGATTGCGACGCTTTGCCAGGAGGACGCTTTCGTTGAAGTAGTCGCGAACCTGGTTTGCATAATCCGTGTAGTCGAAAGGCAAGCCGTCAGCATCAGCCAGACGCATGGCTATCGTACCCCACAACTGCGCGGCAGCAATGTGATATAGGAAGTCGGGATCGCCGAAGTGCGACATCCAATAAAAGGAATCGTAGGCCGAATGATAGACGCCGTAATCGCCGCCAAATCCCATGTCAGTCGACGGAATTCCAAGGTGCTGTAGAAACGGTGTGTAATCCGAACCGGAACCCAGTGGCCCAATGCGCGCCTCCGCGTTCAAGTCAGGATCGGTTTCGGCTCGTTGCTCGCGCGCGCGATCCTGCCACTGCTGATAGATGGTCTTGCCCGTCTTTGGATCCCTCACGTCGCGGGTTGCGGCGCGGATTAGTTTCCAAAGCGACGGCACCGAAGCGGCATTATAGTTTGGGCCGTTGACAGCCACGTCGACATTCAGGTACGCAACTGCTTTCTGCTGCAGTTCGTCGGCGTTTTCTTCCGCCCATTCAGTCGAACCGATCAAGCCGTACTCTTCTCCATCCCAACTGCAAAGAATGATCGTGCGGCGTGGCTGCCAACCATTCTTGAGCAGTCGACCGAACGCGCGTGCCGTTTCCAACATCGCGGCCGTGCCGCTGTTTGGATCGACCGCGCCAAACACCCAGGCGTCGCGATGGTTACCCATAATCACCCAGCGATCTTTTTCCGCGGCGCCATCAATCCGCGCGACCACGTCCCAAAGCGTGCGCGACTGATAGTCCATGTCCGTCTTCAGATGAACGCGCACGTCATTGGTGCCACCTACGTGATAAGGAAAAGGAAAGGCGCCTTGAAAACCCCGCGGGCGTACTGGACCTTTCAATGGCTCGATCAATTTACGAGCTTCGTCGTACGCGAGTGGCTGCACCGGAATGCGAGGAATGTCTGCATAAGCCTCTTCTAAACTGAGTCTTGGTGTGCCGGGAATTGCAGGCTTGCCCGGCGTTAGCGGGTCGCCCGGATACTGAAACAGAAATTGCACGGAGCCGCGCTGACCGGAAGCCACGGGACGCCACGGACCTTTCGGATAAATGTCGCCTTGTGCGTAGCCATCGTCCGCCGGATCGGAATAGATGATGCAGCCGACCGCTCCATGATCCTGCGCGACTTTCGCTTTCACGCCGCGAAACGAATTGCCGTAACGCACGATGACGATTTTGCCTTTGACGTCGACGCCGGCTTTTTGTAACGCTTCGTAATCCGGCGGCAAACCGTAGTTGGCATAAACCAGCGGCGCGGTTACGTCTCCGCTCGCGCTGTAGCCGTTGAAGAGCGGTGTGATTTTTGGGTTCGATGAAGTCGGATCCTCCTTGAGCACCGCTTCCCGAACTGAAAGCCTTTCGTGACGCGGAGCAATCAAGTCGACGATGGGATCGGTCTTCGGATAATTCAGCCACACCTGATATTCCTTGAGTTCCGCAGATAGTCCAAACGAGCGCATCTGATCGCGAACATAGACTGCCGTCGCATAGTCTTCTTTCGTGCCCGCAACGTGTGGCTCTAAAGTCAATCGGCGCAGGTGCTCGCGCGCCGAATTCGGCGCCGGCAGGGCGCGGAACTGTTCTTCCCAACGACGCTCGGCTGCCGAATCCTCGCGCGTGAAACCATCGAGCGCGGTTTCCTGCATCAACACCGAGGGTGGATGAACGAACGAGATTACGAAGACAGCGATAACAGCAGCGATGAGAATTCGGATTGCGGTCATTTAAGTTCTCTCCAAAAGTTGTAAATGATTAAGCAGCTCTCTCGTTACAGAACCGCGAGCGGTAGCGACCGGCCTGGGTACGCAGGCGTCCCGCCTGCTCATGTGCATGCTGCACATCGTCGATTAAGCAGGCGAGTCGCCTGCGTACCCAGGCCGGTCGCTACCGCTCGCGGTTCTGTAACGGAGGTTGCTTTTCACCGAACATTGATCCCGTTCTTCGCGTAGAATAAACGCGAAAGGAAAACTCAAAATGGAAAGTCGCTATTATCCCGGCGTGGAAGCCGACGTTGCTAAATTAACAACTGAGCTTCGCGACCTCTTTGACGAAGACTTCGAAGTTCAAACGATGCAAGTCTCATCGACCGCCGTGGTGCAAGCGCGCAAGTCTAGCACGTTGCGCGACATCACCGGACTTTCTGCGGCGCTAACGATCAAAGTTACACCCGAGACCGGAGGCACCCGCGTCGAGATCGGCATGCAGAAATGGTTCGACAAGGCCGCCGTTGCTGCCGTCGCGTTGGCGTTGTCGGCCGGACTGCTCCTCGCCTTGCCCGCACTCGGCGCCTACTGGCAATACAAACTCACGGAAGACGCGTGGAAGATAATCGAAGATCATATCGCGCGCAAAGCGGGTGGTTACGTTCCGCCTCTGCCTGGCCGCTGCGGGACATGTGGCGCCGCTAATAACGGAGGCTCGACCTTTTGCTCTTCGTGCGGCGCGAATCTGCGCGTCGGTCTCACCTGCGCGGCTTGCGGAGCGGTGCAGAAAGATCCGGCCGCGCGATTTTGTAGTTCATGTGGGAATTCCCTTACAACTTCGTAATGAGCCTGGGCGGTCCACTCAACGCATCAATTTGTCGATCCTCTTCTGTAACTCGTCTACCTCCTGATGCAATTTGTCCGCTCTCTTCTGCGCTTCGGCCCGCTTCGCTTCGATGACTTCCAGCGCCTCGGTACCAAGCAACACCTCGGCCCGTTCGCGCATAGCGTCGAGCAACTCCGCGCACTTTAAATTGTACTGAGCAATCAGACCAAAGTACTGCTTCTGTTTGCCCGGCAATCCAAGATGGCTGGCGCTTTCTGCTTTCTCAGCGGCGGTTCGCCACAAACCAGCGGTTTCAGTCAAGATGTCAATCTGTTCCTGCGCAATCTTGCTTACCTGGCTTCGATCTTTGATGAAATTCCTGCCGTTCAGGTCCCGTTCTTTCTCATTTGATTGTTGAATTAACTCCTGCGCCTTTGCGCCCAGCGAGTTGATTTCGTCAATCAGCTTATTCGCGCTGCCGGCAGCTCCAGGCTGAACATACTGCGAATAACGTGGCTCGACCGTCAGTTCATACTTCTTCAGAAATTCCCAGGCCTGTTGATTTATGCTAGGCGCAATATCGTAATACCAGTGAGTGTGACCAGGGATCTCAGTCACTTCAATAGTGAAGCCCTTTGACTGGAACGCGTCGCGCGTCGCCCGCACGTCGGTCAGATGAAAGAACGCATCGTTAGTGCCCACCCAAATGGCCAGCGGAATTTTCCGGGTAGCGTTGCTGATAGTTTTGTACTCGTCCGGAGTTCGGAATGCTCCAGCGTGAATCGCGGTCGAGGCGAAATACTCGGACTCGACTGTGGACATCATCAGAGCGAACACGGCCCCGGCGGAATGACCGAAGAGATAAACGCGGCGAGGATTGATCGAATACCTGGCCTTGAGCGCTTCGACTAAATCATGCAAAAAATCCGGACCATCTCTGGGCGCCGACCAACCGCCTCCGCTTTCAGCATCGGGGCCAACAATTATGAATCCTTCCTTAGTTGCCAAGTCTTTCCACGGCTCCACAAGGGACAGACCGTTGTGTCCTGAGCCGTGCAACAAAACGATCAGTGGCGTGGATGCTTTGACCGTCGCCGGAACGAACAGGTAGTAGTTGCGCTTCTTCTGATTCGAAATGATGGACTCTTTGACGATTTTGCCGAGCTTGTCCTGAACGAGCGCGATTGGGGTGAAAAAAATGAGTAAGCAAAGAAGAGCCACCGATGAGGACAACCGAAATTTCCAGCGCTCACTTCTCATCATCT
>QHXG01000216.1 GCA_003222845.1 Acidobacteriota bacterium
CGGAATGGCTAATCCGTTCTTTGCCGGCAGTCAAATACGCGCACGCGGCATAAAGGCGATTCGCAATCTGACATTCATTCTCTGCTGTGCGCTTGGTCTGCAGTCCCCGGGGTACACTGTGCAGGCTCAGGGCCTGACGGGTAGCATCAAAGGCACGGTCAGCGCAACCGCTGGAGATGCGGCCGCCCGCCCCGAATTGCTGCCAAGCGCCAGCCTCACTCTGGTCAACCGCGATGTACCAACCGCCACCTTTAAAACTGTTTCAGATGAAACCGGCAATTTCGCATTTCTCGAACTACCCGCGGGCATCTACACCCTAACCGCCGATGCCAACGGACTTCCACGCGTCACGCGCGAAATTCATCTCACGACCGGCGCTACGCTCGTCGTCGAAATCATTTTGACCGCCACGCTTTCTGAGTCGGTCACGATTCGCGGCGAAGAGGGACTGCTCAGCGCGGGAGAAAGCACTACCTCCAATACAATTCGCGCCGAGAAGTTGGAACAGCTTCCTTTGCGGGCAGATAACTACCTCGGTGCGCTGCCGCTCACCCCGAGCGTCGTTCGAGATCCAAGTGGGGCGGATCATTTCAAGGGAACTCGGGCCGGTGAGAACTCCTACACGGTCAACGGTGCGGACGTCACCGATCCCGTTAATGGCAATTTAGCTTTTGGCATTCCCCTGGAAGCCGCCGCCAGCGTTCACGTGGAGGACAACCCTTACTCAGCAGAGTTTGGTAGAGCAACCGGCGGCGCCAGCAATCTGGAGACCAAGTCAGGCGGCGATAAGTTTAAGTTCGGTGCGGCGCGCGTTTTTCCGGTCTTTCACAACATCATCGGCGGCAAAGTCGATTCGTTCCGGCCGCGGCTGACTTTCGAAGGGCCGGTTAGTCGGAAGCGGCTTAACTTTCTGCAATCGTTTGAGTACCGCTTCTCCCGTATTTATGTGCCCAGCCTATCGGCGCCGCACGACGACTCGACCTCCGAGGCCTTCAACTCTTTCACGCAATTTGATCTCACCGTGAACGCCGGCAATCGGCTAAAGTTCGTCGGGGCTCTTTTCCCTGAAAAGAAGCGGTATGTCGGGCTGAATACTTTCAATCCTCAGGAAACAACTGCGAACACGAAGCAGCGCGGAAAGTTGTTTTCAGTTTCCGAGCAAGCCATCTTTCATGATCAGTCGTTCCTCAGTTCGCTGTTGGCGTACAAGACTTTCGGTTTCGATGTGTTTGGCCAGGGCTTGCGGCCACTGATCCTTATTCCAGACGGAAACCAGGGAAGTTATTTTGCCGACACACGCCGTTCAGCGAAGCGTTGGCAATGGCAAGAACAGTATTTCGCGCGCACGGTCACGCTCTTCGGGAAGCATTCATTCAAGTTTGGCGGCGAATTAGATTATACAAATCTGTCCGGACATTTTGAGTTCCGGCCGATTGAGATTCGGCGCGCGGACCAGACGCTCAGCCAGCAAATTGATTTTATTGGGCCGACCAATGTCGATCGATCGCTGATGGAGTTGGGCAGCTTTATCCAGGATCGTTGGGAGCTCAACCAGAACCTGACGCTGGATGGCGGCGTACGTTTTGACCGCAACTCTATCTCGCATCAAAACGACGTCTCGCCGCGCGTCTCGATGCTTTATCGTCCTTTCACGAATGATCGCACGATTATTCGCGGCGGCATAGGTCTCTTTTACGATCGTAGTGCGCTCTCGACGCGATATTTCGAGCCGGAAAATCTTAATGACGACGACGAACCGATGGACAACCCGCGATTGGGAATCAATTTCCAGGCCAACTTTCCGGCGCGAGTCGTCACCACCTACGCGGGCGACGGCCAAACGATACTCGACGGGCCGCGTGAGTTTCTCAACGTAATCAGGAATCCATTACGAGACGCACGCAGTCTGCGCTGGAGCCTTCAGATCGATCGTCGCCTGGCGAAACATTTGACGCTGCGGACCGGCTATGTTCATCGTTTCACGAAAAACGAACCGATAATTACTCCGAAGGTCTCGACCAATGGCGGAGGATTTCTCGTCCTCAAGAGTCGCGGCGTTTCGCGATACAACGAGTTCCAACTACTCGCGCTTTATGACGATCGGCGCTTTCATAATTGGAACATTTCTTATGTCTGGTCCAAAGCACAGGGCAGCCTAAACACGGCGGACAATTTCCTGAGCGATTTTCCAGCATTCGTCGTGCGAGCGAATCAGTACGGCACCCTCCCTTTCGATATACCGCACCGCTTTCTCGCTTACGGCGAAGTAAAAGCGCCGCACGGCTTCACGCTCATGCCGGCGCTGGAAATTCGTTCAGGCTTCCCGTTTTCGTTCGTGAACGATCGGCTGGATTTCGTCGGAAGTCGCAATCGCGCGCGTTTTCCCACCTTCATGTCGCTGGACGCTACGGTCCTGAAAAGCTTCACTCTGCCGTTCCTGGACAAGAAGGCGCGCGCGGGTGCCATCATTTTCAACATCACGAATCACTTCAATCCGCGTGACGTGCAGAACAATCTCGGCAGTTCGCACTTGGGCCAATTCTTCAACAGCCTCGGTCCCTCAGTGCGCGGAAAATTCGAAATCGATTTCTAGATACATGTTCGAGGATTGGGAAAGCACCCGATCAGATTTGAGCGACTCCGGGAAAATCGCGATCATTCTCGCTACGGCCCAGCATAACTCGCTCGTCAACGACGCGCCGAAGCTTTCTGCCGCCGGCTCGTAAACTGCCGGCGCCACAGGTGACCACCAGAAGATCGTAGAGTCTCATTTCGCGATTCTTCCAGAAGTCCCCGAAACGTTCCCGCAGGTTCGTTTGCACCATTTTCTCGACCGCGCTCGGCGGCGAACCATCGCTGAGTTCTACATGCAATTCAACCACGTCTCGTTGCCCCTGGTGCCGAACCACAACTTGCCAATCGTCGTTGATGCCGGAAACGCCACGCAGTAGTTCTTCAAAAACCCAGGGGCCCACGTTGCCCATACCGCAAACCACCATTTCATCGCAGCGGCCGCGGATCTTCCCGAGGCGGCCCGCGAAAATCCCGCATTCACAATTGTCATCGATCAATCTGGATACGTCTGTCGAACGATAACGTATCAACGGCATTACATCGCGAGCCAGCGTGGTATAAACAACTTCGCCGTAACCATCTTTGTCTGTGTCGGCAAGCTCAAAAAAGAAATAGAGATCGTTTCGGTGATAGCCATCTCTCATTTTGCATTCGGCGCCAAGCGCACCGAACGATTCGGTCTGACCGTAGTTCAGATAAAGCGGAGCATGCCACGCATGCTCAGTTAGTTTACGGGCCGCTTCGGTAATGTTTTCACCTCCCGCAAACAGGAACTTCACCGGCCAGACGTTGCGATCCGCGGCGATTTCCGACAAGCGCACAATCCAAGAGGGCTCGCCAAAGATCACCGTAGGCTTATAAGCCCGTGCGCGCTCGTAAAACTCTTCCGGATCTATCTTGCCGGCTTCCACATGAAAGCATTTAAGATAGTCGAGCCCGGAACGCAGTACCCATGGCGACACCCAGAAGGAACAGTCAAACGCACTCAGAACCCGGTCGTTTCGACGCAGGCCCAACAGATAAAGCCAGAGGGCGTTGATTCGGCCCATGGTTGCGACTTCGCGGCGCGAAAAGAAGACGCGCTTGGGCACAGGCGAGGTAGTTCCAGTGGTCTCGAATGCGGTATCGGCCCGGCCCGTTAGAAACTGCTCGGCGCCGGACGTCCTCAGGTCTTCGCCGGTGGTGTAAAAGTCTCCGAGCTGCGAGGGGTGCTCGATACGACGCACGTCGATTCCGCGCCGGCGAAATTGTTCGCGATAGAACGGTGAGCGCTGGGTGGCGAGTCTCAGCGTGCGGCGAAAGCGCGCTCGCTGCATTGCCTCGATGAAAGAAGGTGGGAGGAGTCCTAACAATCGAATCGCTCGCTCAGGATTCGTGCGCAACGCGACTCCCTCAAATAATTCTATGAACTCAGAGATCATCTTTGTGGTTCACACGCGATCTGGCGCGCAGCGCCGGATAAGTTGTTCCAGCAGTTCAACCGCGAGATCGATCTCTGCTTCGGTGATGTCGAAGCACGGAGCAATGGTAAACACATTTTTGTAATAGCCGCCTACATCAAGCACTAGTCCCATACGTTTTCCCCGCACGCTGAGATCGCCCTTCATTCCTTCCGCGAAGATCTTGTCGGTCAATTCGCGATCCGGTTCGTGACCGTCTTCACCGCATATCTCGACGCGCAAGGCCATTCCCATCCCATCCGTGTCGCCAATTATTTTTGGATATCGCCGCTGCAATTCCTTGAGCTGCGCCAAAAAATAAGCGCCCTTACGATTGGTGATCGTCTCGTAGTCACCCTCCTGCATCATGCGGACGGCTTCGAGCGCGACCGCAGTGCCCAAAGGATTCGATGAAAAGGTGGAGTGAGTCGAGCCCGGCGGAAATACTTCCGGTGAAATTAAATCCTCGCGCGCCCATACCCCGCTCAACGGATTCAGGCCGTTGGTCATGGCCTTTCCGAAGACTACGATATCCGGCGCGACGCCGAAGTTTTCAATGGCCCAGAATTTTCCGGCGCGATAAAATCCCATCTGGATCTCATCATCTACCATCAGAATCTTGCGTTCTTCAAGAATCTTTTTCAGGGCTGGAAAATATTCGGGCGGCGGAATGATGTAGCCTCCGGTTCCCTGAATGGGTTCGATGTAGAAGGCTGAAAATTCGGACTCGCCGGCCTGCGCGTCCCAGAACGAGTTGTACTCAGTCTCAAAGTTTTTCTCGAACTGCTGGACGCAATAGAGCCCGCAATCCTCCTTCTTCTTGTCGTAAGGACAGCGAAAACAATATGGAAACGGAACGAAGTGAGCGCGGTCGGAGAAATGACCGAAGCGGCGGCGATATCGATAGCTCGACGTGATCGCACTGGCCGCCAGCGTCCGCCCGTGATAACCGCCCATGAAAGCAAAAACCAGATTCTTGCCCGAAGCGTTGCGTACGATCTTCAGAGAGTCTTCGATCGCTTGTGAGCCGCCGACATTGAAATGGACGCGACCCTCGAGGCCAAACTTCGATTCGTTAAGACGAGCGATCGAAGCTGACAATTCAACCTTTTCCGCATGCAGATATTGAGACGCCAGTTGCGGCAGCGTATCGAGTTGGCGCCTGAGGGCGTTGTTTAATCTTTGATTGCCATAGCCGAAGCTGGCTGCGGAATACCACATTTGCAAATCGAGATAGGGAGTACCCTCGCGGTCGTAGAGATAGCCGCCTTCCGCGCGCGTAAAGAATTTCGGTGGCTCGAGGTAATGAACCGTGTCACCCCAGGAACAATATTTCCGCTCGAGCTCGCGCAATTGGTTCTCGGTGGAGGCGTTTGTCAGCTCGATAAACCTGTCTGTGTTCGTGCTCATTAGGTCCCGGTTTGCTCGTTAATTATCACGACTAAATCACCGTGCTACTAAGCCCCGGCTCTGGCTCGCTCGACCAGGTTCTGCGCGAGGGCAACATTTGCAGACAGCAATTGATCGAGCTGGTCGGCGACTTCGCCCAGGTTTTTGTACGGACGATATTTGATCTCCTCTGCTCGACAAAAATCGGCGAGTCTGTCCTTGGCGAAAATCAGATCAGCACTCGCGGCGGCGTATTTGTCCGACAACCCATCGCCGATAAAGATCGCCGGTCCGCGGTTCGGGTTCAGCAAGCTCATCATCGCCGGCTTACAAGTTGCGCACCCGTGAGCGCACGACTGATGAAACGAGGGGAAATCAACTTTCCACTGGTTCTTGTCGACCTCGATGTGGCTCGACAGAATCCGCGCGCTGCCCAGCCGCTCCTGCAAATTCAGCGAAGGACGACCGAGAATTCGATTGATGCAATAGTCAAAGCCGTCGCTGAGGATATGTACTTCAACTCCGTGGGCAGAGCAGGTATCGAGCAACCGGACAAAAGCTTCATCCACTTCGATCGAGTCGAGCAGATCATCAATCTGATCCTTTGTGGCCCGTACGAGCTGCATCTGTTTCGAAAGACATTCACGCGATCCGATTCGTCCCGACTTCCAGTCTTCTTCAATCGTAAGCCAGCGCGGATCGGCAAACCTTTCGAGAATCACGTCAACCACGTCCCGCTTGGTAATCGTCCCGTCAAAGTCCAAGAACACAATCGGCTTCTTTTCAGGTCGAGACTTACGTCGCGCGCTTCGTTTGCTAAAATGTCGAGGGCCTTCCGGCTCGAGCAACTGCGAAAGTGGTACGACGTTCAGCCCGCGAACTCGCAGGCCTTCGATAATCATCGGCAGCGCGGCAACAGTCGCGCCGCGATCACGTTTACCGGCGCTGTCACCATCGTGGAGCAGGATGACCGAGCCTGACTCGACGTCGCGTAAAACTCGCTCGGCAATTTCGGCCGCAGTAATTTTCTTCCAATCAAAACCCGCAACGCTCCACTGCACGGTACGAAGCCCTAGTCGCTTGGCGGCGGCAAAATATGCCGGTGTGCGCACCCCACACGGAGGTCGAGCGAAACGGGGCCGCGCGCCGGTGACTTTGGTGATCGTCTCTTGTGCGCGTTCGAGCTGCTCACGTGTCTAGCCGGATCCTCGAAACAGGTAGATTGGATGGGAATACGAATGGTTGCCGACTTCGTGTCCTTCTTCGATGACTCGCCGGGCAATTTGCGGAAAAAGTTCGACCTGACGGCCCAACATAAAAAATGTCGCACTCAATTTATTAGCAGCCAATACCTCGAGTATTCGCTCGGTATCCTGGGACGGCCCGTCATCAAACGTCAGGGCTACGGCTGAAGTGTCGGTTCGTCCGCGCCAATCACTGGGGCCAAGCCATTGCGAGCGTACGGCGTACGTTGCATAGTAAACGCCGGCGCCGGTTAGCAAAGAACCAGTGCCGAGAATGATTGGGAACGCAAGTAGCATTGCGATCTGCCTTTAGGTGCTAAAAATGTAAGAGCGTGGCATTACGCATTCACAACCGCTGCAGATACCTCCGAGAGTTCCGGCCGTCTGGCGGAGACCCAGCAGCTTGATTTGATCCAGTCCGCGATGCGATCCGCAGCTCCGATCAGCCTTCGAGAGCGCGCCCGCCGGCGCATCGCTTCCAGTTCGTCCGGATTCTGCAGAAGTCTGGCGATTGTATCAGCCATTTGATCAACCGCGCTCACGGCACATCCGACTCCCCATTCATCCAAAAGTCTGTACTGGACTCGCTCCGATCCCGGCGGCGGTTCCAGCGCCACGATGGGAAGCTCGGCGACGATTGCTTCGTCGAAAGTATTGCCCAGTTTAGAGATCATTACATCGGACGCCCGCATCAATTCGGCGATTCGGTTCGTCCAGCTCAATACCCGGACTCGATGGACGGCCTTATCATCTAGTAGATATTCAATCGAACGCTGCAAGCCCTTGTTATTTCCGGTTACGACGATGAGCTGAGGCGTTGATTCAAGGTGCATCAATCGCCTGGTGACCTCTTCGATCGGTCCGATTCCTTCGCCGCCACCGGAGACGAGGATTAATTTCTCATCGGGATTGAAGCCAAGCCAACGACAAACATCCGCGCGGGCGCACTCACGTTCGAGCGTCGCAAAATGTGCAGACATGGGCACGCCCCACACAGCGATCTTCTCGCGAGGCGCGCCAGAGTCGATCAACTCTGCGCGTACCTGTTCCGTCGCGACACCGTACAGATCAACCTCGGGTTGGACCCAGGCGTGGTCGGCATCATAGTTGACGTTGACGGCCACTAACGGCACATGAAGTTGCAGATCTTTCTTAATTAACGCGGCAATCTCGCAACAGCCAACCTCCGTTGCCACCATCGCGATTGGTCGGAGCTCTCGAATCAATTGAAACAACCGCACGCAGCCGCGACGGTAATACCAGGCGGGACTGGTGCGCGTCTGCTGCTTTTGATATCGGTCAATACGATCCCAGATTCGCGGAGCATGCTTGACCAACCAAAGATACGCTGTGACATGAGTGAATCGCGCAATTCCGGTCATGTAATCCGCGACGTCAACCACAAGGGCGGGGCCGCCATCAGCACGAACCGCCTCGGCAATAGCATCGGCCGCGCGGAGGTGTCCTGCTCCATTCGAGATCGCCAGAATCATGGTAGGCCCTGGCACTCGCGCACTCGTCTCGGCGGCTGTGGTTCTGGTTATCAAGCTGTCCTCGTCCGCGCGACTTGGGTTGGAAGGTATCCATTATCCAAAATAATTCGGGCTATACTAACCGCGGCATAGGGACTTGCAAACTGTCTCGCCTTCAGTGACATGTCGCGTCTGGCTTGTTCATCCCTAAGCAGCGAGATCGCCGCTTCTATAGTTTCTTCAACTCCTCGAGTAATCAATGCAGCGCCGCTGCTCGCCAGGCGCGCGGCGTTGCTTTCTTCAGGGCCGGGAAGTGAATCAAAAAGAACCGCGGGCAGACCGCAAAGGGCGGCCTCAGAAATCGTAACGCCGCCCGGCTTTGTGATTAGCAAGTCAGCGGCTCGCATCAGACTCGCGACATCGTCGGCCCAGCCAACCACTTGCAACGAGACCGGCGCATGGGCGCGAACTCTACTCAGTCTCTTTTGCACTCTCCGGTCATGCCCGGTTACAGCGACGATCCGCATTGGCTCTCCACTCTTACAAAGACCTTCAGCCACGCGGTCCATCCGTGTCGGCCCCATCCCGCCGCCCATCAGGAGCACCAGTGGCTTCGAACTACTATTTGACGGCGAATCCTGCTGTCTCCCCTTAATTGCAAACGAGCCGTCGACCGCAATACCAGTTACTTCAATCTTGTTACCTGGCGCCCCCCAAAGAATCAACTGCTCGCGCACCCCCTCATCTGCGACTGCATAAGCGTCCACTTCATCCTTTACCCAGACTGGCTCAGCTTCATGATCGGTGATCACGCTGATAAGTCGCGCGGCAGTGAAACCTTCGCGCTTGGCGATCGCGGCCATCTCGCAGGCCGCGACCTCGACCGCGACAATCGCGTCCGGATTGACTTGTCTAATCGCTTCGAACACTTGCGCGCAGCCAGCCCGAAACGCCCACTCGGGCGCAGTCCGCGCGTGCCGGTTCGTAACCCGCGTCTCAAACAGGCGCCGCCACGCTCGTGGAAAATAACGCACCATCAGCCAGTAGGGCGCGGCATAAAACGCATAGAACCACCAACGACAACGCTCGAGTGCATCAATAACCGCAACCTGAGCGCCCGGCGCCAGATGTTTTAACTCTTTCGCAATTGTTTGGGAGGCCCGGAGATGACCGGACCCAAAGGAAAGAGTCAAGACTAGAATGCGAGGCTTTACATTCATGCTTGAATCTCTGAATTGTACGATCTGTAGATTAATTTTCCCTAAACTGCATCAATTTGAAACCAAGTGAAAGAGTAACCAGGGCCATCGCGCCCAGAATCATCTGATCGCCGAGCGCATAGCTTCCCCCGAGGGCTGCTTGCACGGCGCGTGCCCCGAGGGCTGTCGGCAGCCACTCTGAAACGGCTCGCAAAAACTTGGGAATGACCGCAGGAGAGTAATACACCGGCGCCAAAAAAACCAGACCCGCGCCCAGCGAATCCGTCAGTAACGATCCTTCGCTGAAACTGCGCGCCCGCGTCGCGATTATTACACTCAAGCCACTCAGACAAAGCATTATCAGCAATACGCTGACGAGAAGCGGCCACACACTCATCTGAGTTCTCACGCCCAGCAGCCGCGCGACAATCAGCAAGGCGCTACAGCCCAGGGCCGCTTGGACAATTCCAAACACCAGAATGCCGAACACATACGAAGACGGAGCCAAAGGTAGAGTCGCAAAAAGTTTCAATCGGCCCGTGAAGCGATTTTCCAAAAGTAGATAGCCTAACCAACTGATTGCAGTCAGAGAAAGCGAGAAGACAATCGAGCCGGCGAGAAACCTGGAACGATTCTGCTGGTCGGCGCCGCTGCTGCTGATGGCATTCGCAAACAGATACATCGCGCTCGGGAAGATTAACGCCGCCAGCAAAAACGGGCCGGCCTCCGCGCGCAGTCGCGCGAGATGAATGCGAAAGATACAAATGATTGCACTTAGGCTGGGCAACGCGCGATCTCCTCGGCCGGTTCTTCCGCTTCAAGGCGATGACCAGTAAGTTCGAAGTAAACATCTTCAAGCGAGGCTCGCGCGAGCGAGTATTCCGCCATGCCTCTTTGCACGGCGTATTGCTGCGCAGCGTCGAACGTTGCGAAGTATTGCACTCTAGGCTGCTCAAGAGATGCTCGATAGCTGAGCCGGTAACTCTTCGGTAGTCTTGCCAGCAACTCGTCAAGCGGTCCCAAAGCGATCATCCTCCCTTCACTGATAATGCCTATGCGATCGCTGAGATGCTCGGCTTCCTCGATGTAATGCGTGGACAAGACCACCGTGGTCCCACGGGCCACGGCCTTTCGAATAACGGCCCAGGTCGTGCGTCGCGACGCCGGATCGAGACCGGTGGTTGGTTCATCGAGCACGAGCAGCGGCGGCTGGCCCAACAAGGCGAGCCCGATCAGAATTCGTCTGCGTTGGCCCCCGGAGAGTTGGCCCACGCGTCTGCTGGTTTCCCGATCCAGATCCAATTCATGGATGATTTCGGAGGTCGACTCATGCGCTTCATCCCTGGCAAGTCCCTTGAGACGTGCGAACAGTTCCAGGTGCTCGCGCACGGTGAGCGTCTCGAAGACCCCGGCCTCTTGCGGCGTGATTCCCATCTTGCGCTTCACTTGTTGGGGCCGCGCAATCGCATCCACGCCGAAGATTTCTATAGTACCTGCGGTGGGCCGCAGCTCACTGGTTATCTGGCGTAGAAACGTTGTTTTGCCGGCTCCGTTCGGACCAAGAATTGAAAGAGTCTCTCCGCGTCGCACATCCAGATCGATCCCGCGGTTGGCCTCAGTACCATCGCGATAACGTTTGACCAGTCCGCGGACACGAACAGCCATAACTTCATCGTCAGCCGGCCTGAATTTCTTTGTCGCCTCGGTTTCGCCGACAACAGCTCGTTGCTCTCCGATGGTTGGGGCGGCGCTCGACATGTGACGTCAACTCAATCGCATAAAATCCATCGCGGACCTGATCGCCGTCAGCGGACTATTGCGATAGGCCGACACTTCATAAGGGCAACCGATCTTACAGCCCTTGCAAAAATCCCACATGTCAGGCGACTGCCTGATTATTTCTCTCACTTCCGGCGATTCATAGATTTCGCGCAAACTCATCTTTGGCGCGCCCCGATGTAAACTGACAAAGGCACAGGGAAACTGAATCGAGCCATCGGGGCGCATGTTAACCAGGTGCGATGCCGAGCGGCAGGGAAAGCTCTTATTGAATCCATCATTGCGATAAAACCTGAAATAGTCGGTATAGAACCGTACGCACCTGAATTCTTTCTTCAGATTCTTGACGTAGGTCGCGACGCGGTCGAGCGCTTCCTGCTCCATCTCGACGTCCTCAGTTTTCCAAGTAGTTCGTACGACATTGTGAACAGCCTCAGTGTGAAGCAGGAACCCGTGTTCGCTACAAAACTTCGCCAGCGCCGGCAGGTCTTCCAGGTTGTCGAGGTCCACAGCCGCATTGATCTGAATCGTCTTGTGATCAAGTTTATCGAGAATGTGATCGAGTGCTTCGAGAATTACCGGCAGACCGTCGATCCCTCTGCGCTGAGCAAACTTCTCACGGTCAAGCGTGTCGATGGAAACTTCGAGCTGATCCAGTTTTACGCAGGCTTCAGCGTATTTCTTAAGCGCCAGCCCGTTTGTTGGCATCGAGGTAAAGAAGCCCTTGCGCGCGGCGTATTCGATGTAGTCAGGCATGTTCGGATTCATGAGCGGCTCGCCGCCTGAGAAACTCCAGGCAAACACACCGAAATCCGCTGCTTCGTCCATGCGCGCAAAGACGCGCTCGCGGGCCGCGCGATCTTCTGGCTGTTGGTTTTGCCAGATCGCACAATAGCCGCACTTCATGTTGCAGTGCAGCGTCGATTCGAACATAACCATGAAGGGGCGATTGAACCCGTGCCGCAATTGCCGCAGCGCATTCCTGAACATCAAACTTTTCTTCATGTTTAAGAAACTGAATATAGCATACAACAGTTGAAGCAATTGGTCCGTCCGTCGTGGGTGGGGCTAGCCAGGGCCTGTCGGTTTGAAATAGCCAAAGTACAACGCGAGCGTCAACGCTATCGCCGCCGAAGCAAGACTGATAACTTCGCCCGCAAGTTCGGCTCCGCTTCGTTCTAACCGCAATTGAACGTCATGATTTCCCGGAGGCACACTAAGTATCATCAATCCATCAGGCATCGAGGGGCTCAGACTCAGTCGAGTAGTATCATCAAGCATCCGTGCGTTCCAATATGGATAGAAGAATTGCGGCGCCTCGAATGATACTCCGGTTGGCGTTTCGACGTGCAAGTCAATCTCTCCTGGCTTCCGAAGAGTTGTAGTTGCGCGCCCGGTTCCCTGAATGATTCTTACATCCGGCCCACCTCCGCCGGCTGGAGTGACGCGCTTAATCAGAGAATCGAACTCGTTTTCCAGCCGCTGGTCCCAATTATCTATGTCGACTGACGCGTCCCAGTTCAATTCTCCAATTGATTGATTCCATCTGGGCCGGTACTCGGGAGCATCCCTGCTTTCCCCGATCTGTTTTTTCTTGGCGTTGCTGGTTATCGGATCAGGATTTGTTTGCGGGAACATCTTCCAGGCTTCGAACGTCATCGCCGGAATCCAGACTATGATTAGCATCAGCCCGATCGCCGGCAACAGCTTTCCATAGACGGGCCGCCTTCTCAATGAAAGAACAGCAAGGGCCAGGAGCGCTGTTACTGAGATTGAAAGCGGCATATTGAATCGCCAGGGAAACTGAATCTTTTGCAAAGAAGAGACGAGCCGCCATGAAGGCTTACTTAATTCAGTCATCATGAAGATGGATATTCCAGCAGCCGCAAACCAGAATCGACTCATCATTTTCTGGCGATCGCTCAAACGAATTCGGGAAATAAGAAATGCGCAGCCGGCAATGCCAATCATATCTACTGCCAACAAAAGTAAGGTCAGCTTGTCTTCTTTCCATTCTGACCACTTTGAAAATAGAAACCAGTTCTTATACGAAAAGTAGCCCGTCGTCATCCGATTGATCGAAACGTTTTCCTGAGTCAGCAGTGCGGGCAGAAGATATACGGCGGACAACCCGATGCCGATTAGCAGGAAAGCCAAAGTGATGGCTGTTGCCTTTATTCTCGTTTTCTTATTCGCGGTAAACAAAGAATAAGTGGCCGGCACGATCGAAAAGATCAGGGTCGTCGGCAAGTGGGTCATGACGAGCAGAGCGTAACTCAGCGCCAGGCCTACGCCCGCGAGCCGGCGACCGTTAACGATCCGGTTGGTAAAGAAAAGGATTAAAGGCATCCAGACAAAAGCCCAGAGTTCTGACAGCGAACCGCGCACGTAGACGTCGCCCAGGTGATAAGGCATGGCCATGTAAAGAACCGCGGCCACCATCGCTGAGAAATGATCTCCAAAGTCCCTCAGCCAAAGGTATGCTGCGAAACCTGACGCAACAACCGCAATCGAGCAAGAGACGCCAACCTGATGCCAACCTTGCGATTCGTTTGCAAAGAGCGGTCGCAGCAAGCTGGTGAGAAAAAAGGGTACGGGCGGATAATAGAAAAAAACCGGACTGCCTAATCCGCTATTCATATTCATCAGCCATCTCGGGTAAAAGTCGCCGCTCCAGAGCTGCTCTGAGAAATGCGTGTACCACATAGCATGGGTCACACCGTCGTCGCTGAAAAAGGGAACACCGAGGATCAGAACCGGTAGAGTGAGTACGATTCCCACTCCGGCGATTGCCACCAGATGTACCGCTGGTCGCTTTGAAAGCCTTATTGATTTCATGCTTGCAGGATCCAATCGACCGCTCGTTTTAATCCAAAAGTTGGGGCCCTAATCGTTTTCAACTGCTGATTTAACATACTTATCGACTGTGCTATAATCTCGCGCCCGCCACTAGAATCTCACCGGCGGGTTAGCTAGACTATCCTGGTTTTATGAGCAGTTCCCCCTTTCCACACATTTTGCGAAGCTGCCTGATGGCGTTAGTCGCTTGCGCCCTGGCGCCGTCCGGCTATGGGCAGAATGGGCCATCATTCGCGCTTCGCATCACGGTGCAAGATGCTCATCACCAGCCAGTTGTGGGCGCCGATTGTTTACTTACATCAGCGGCCTCTGCAAAAGTGTCGGTCGTCAAAACGATTTCCGATTCCCAGGGCATTGCAAGTCTAACCAACCTTCAATCCGGCAGCTATACGCTCACGGTAATGAAAGAAGGCTTCGAGAGTCTCACCAGAACTGACATTCTCATCGGACAAGAGCCGGAAACGGAAATCGCGATTGTGCTCGCCATCGCCGCGGTAACTGAGCACGTGACAATCACGACCCCTGGAGAAGCGGCCACTAGTGTCGCCGCCGGGTCAAACACGCCGGCGGGTAACCTGAAACGTGACTCGTTGCGCACTCTGCCTTTAGCCCTGGCGCGAGTCGACGAAGCCCTGCCACTGATTCCCGGCGTGGTCCGCTCGACAAAGGGTGAACTCAGTATCAAAGGAGCAAGTGAACAACAAAGCGCGCTACTTGTTAATGGAGTAAACGCCAACGATCCTTCCACTGGCAATTTCCGCCTTAACCTTCCGATCGATTCAGTGGAAGCCGTGCAGGTCTTTCAGCATCCATATACCGGCGAGTACGGAAAATTCATTGGCGGACTGACGCGCGTTGAGACCCGACGCGGCACCGAGAAGTGGCACTTTGAGCTCAACGATTTTCTGCCTGACTTTCGCTTTAAGAACGGCAAACTTGTAGGAGTTGCCGAGGACACGCCGCGACTAAATTTTAATGGCCCTCTGATTAAGGATCATCTTTACCTTTCGCAATCGGCTGCGTATTCGATCGCTAAGCGGCCAGTCAGGGGTCTTCCTTTTCCGGTTAACGAAACCAAAACGGAATCGCAAAGTTATTTTTCCCAAATCGATACGATACTGAGTAGTCATCATACCCAGACATTTACCTTCGGTTATTTTCCGGAGCGCGACCAGTTTGTGGGTCTCGATTTTTTCACTCCCCAATCCGTTACGCCGAACTATGGCCAGCGAGATTTTTCATTCAGCGGCCGTGACCATTATGAACTTCATAAAGGTTTGCTTGAATCCGCGTTTTCTTTTCGACGGTTTGACGCTCGCGTGTGGGGACAGGGCTCCGAAGACCAGACGTTTACACCAACAATCGAGCAAGGTAATTACTTTGCTACTTCCGATCGACGCTCATCGCGTCTGGAGCTTCTGGAAGTTTACACTGCTCCACCGTTCGAATTCCTGGGAGGATCACACGAGGTCAAGGGTGGATTCGATTTCAACGACGTTAGAGATCATCTCCAGTATGACGCCCATCCCGTTCGTATCGTAGGCGCCAATGGCGCTCTGATCGAGACGATTGAGTTCGGCTCGCGACCGTCGCGCCGGCTTCGCGCCAAGAACAATACATACAGCGCCTTCCTACAAGATCGTTGGAGTCTGAAGCCCAACCTCAACATCGATCTGGGATTGAGATATGAAGACCAGCGAATCGCGAACGAAACTAACCTCGTACCTCGGGCCGGTTTCGCGTGGTCGCCGACGCACTCTGATCGAACAGTTGTGCGCGGAGGCATCGGATTGTTTTATGACAAGGTGCCGCTGAACATACGTGGCTTCTCCCGATACCCAAGACGTACCGTCACTCGTTATGCGCCTGACGGTCAAACGATTGTCGAGCAAATCCAATTTACGAATGTGCTGGTGAATTCCAAGCCGGTCGCGCCTCTGGATTTTCGTCACTCCGACAGACAGGCGGGCTTTGTGCCTCTGAACCTAACCTGGAACATTCAACTGGACCAATCAATTAGTCGGGGAATTTCGTTCCGAGCCAACTTTGTCAACAGCAGCACTCGGCATATTTATATCGTCAATCCGGAATTAGATTTTAACGGAACCAGTGCGATCGTTCTGCGTTCCGCGGGAAATGCAACCTATCGAGCGCTGGAATTGACCGCGCGTTTTACCGTCAAGAAAGACGACGCAATCTATGTCTCCTATGTGAGATCGCGTGCGCGAGGAGATCTGAATGACTTTAACACCTACTTTGGAGATTTAGGGTCACCGATCATCCGGCCGAATCAATATGCGAACCTTCCTTTTGATGTGCCGCACCGCATCATTGGCTGGGGCAAGATTTCGTTGCCCTCTCGCTCAACCATTTCGCCGATTTTCGAATGGCGCAGCGGCTTTCCGTTTTCGGTCCGAGACGTCGCGCAGAACTTTGTCGGTGTAAGGAACGCGGACGCGACCCGCTTCCCGCGATTTCTCTCGGTAGACGCTGAGCTGGCAAAGGAATTCCAGATTACGAAAAAATACGGAGTGCGACTGTCGATTCTCGGCTTCAACCTTACGAACCATTTCAATCCGCGCGACGTGCGAGCCAACACCGCTGACCCACAATTCAGACAATTCTTTGCTTCATATCGTCGTTATTTCACCGGCGGTTTTGACATACTGTTCTGAGAACGACCAAGCTTTCTCAACTTATTAATCCGCTATAAAACGCACGTTCAGCAGCACGGTGCCGTATAGCTCACTCGATTGCATACATCCCCGCCAGCTCTCGCTTGAGCAGCTTTCCCGTGGGCCCCTTTGGAATTTCAGCAACAATGCGAATTGACTTCGGGCATTTGTAATCCGCAAGTTCCGCCTGGCAGTGTGAAATCAACTCTTGTTCGTCTACCTTCATTCCGTCTTTCAGCACGATGAAGGCAGCTACCTCTTCGCCGTACAAAGGATCGGGAACGCCGATCGTCGCTGCCGCAGCGACCGCGGGATGTCGATAGAGAACTTCGTCGATTTCGCGCGGATAAATATTCTCGCCGCCTCGAATAATCATGTCGCTCTTGCGATCGACGATGAAGAAGAATCCGTCTTTGTCCCGATAACCAATATCGCCAGTATGAAACCAGCCGTTGCGAAAGGCTTGCTCAGTAGCTTCGGGATTCCTGAAATAACCT
>QHXG01000515.1 GCA_003222845.1 Acidobacteriota bacterium
ATACCTTGCAAGGATGACGAGGCCGGTGAAGTGCCCAAAGCTTTTGTGGTAGTGAAAACCGAAACTTCACCAGCAGCCATCATGGATTTTGTGGCCGCTCGCGTGTCGCCGCACAAGAAAATTCGCGCGGTCGAGTTTATCGATCAGATTCCGAAGTCTCTTTCAGGTAAAATTCTGCGGCGCGTGCTGATTGAGAAAGAGCGCAACAAGACTCAGACGATTGGGTGAAGCCAACGTGCGCATCGATAGATTACTAAGAAGATGAGCAACATCGTAGTACCGGAATTCGAGACGTACGAAGAGGAGGCTAACTTCTGGGACAATCTCGACACCGCCGATTTCATGGAGGACGACGGTGAATGGTTTCATTTCGAAACAGAAAACAGCCTCAGCGAAACTCAAGAAAGGAACAAATGAACGAACAGTTTTCAGCAGACAAAATCTCGCGCGCAGTGCGCGGATATTTCCTGGCGATTCGGGCGATGGACGCGGATGGCTTCGCCAACACATTTGCAGAGAACGGAACCACTTTTGATCCCGTGGGCTCGCCCGCGATCACCGGACGCAACGCCTTGCGCGAGTTCCTTCAGTCGATCTGCAAAAACTTCAAGACCGTTTCACTGACTGAAGATTTCGTTTTCGTGGCCGGTAATGGCGCTGCCGTGAAATGGACCGGTCACGGCACCAGCACGAACGGCCGCGAGGTAAACTTCGAAGGCATCGACGTCTTCGAAGTGAATGAAGACGGTAAGATTCAAACTGTCCACGCGTACTGGAACCCAGCGGAAATGATCGCGCAGTTGTAATGCTGGACGTGAAATGGATCGTTCATAAATTCGGGGGTACCAGCGTCGCCGATGCCGGCGGCTACCGGACTGTGGCCCGCATCCTCGCTGGGCAGCACAGAACTGACGAATATACGGCAGTGGTCGTTTCGGCGATGAGCGGTGTCACCGACGCGCTCATCGAACTCGTAGAGATTGCGAAAACGCGAGACGATTCTTTTCCGGCAAAACTCGAGGCGCTGAAACAGCGTCATCTGGACACGCTCACCGAACTTGGTTTGGAACAAGCCCGGGAACTAGAACTCGCCGCGATCCTCGGAGCCGACTTTCGTGACATTTCTGAAGTGTTGAAGGGAGTTTCGATCTCTCGAATAGCTTCCGAACAAATCAAAGAGTTCGTGTCAGGTCATGGGGAAATCTGGTCGGCGCAATTTCTGGCGGCTCACCTCTCATCAGTCGATCGTAGGGCAACCTGGCTCGACGCGCGGCAGGTCCTCACCGTTGATTCTGAAGGCAGTCAAATCAAGGTTGATTGGATCCGTTCGCAGACCAAGTTGGATCAGTGGCTCGTAGAGCACGCGCCCCTCGCTGAAACGGTAGTCATTACCGGTTATATCGCCTCAACTCAGGACGGTATTGCCACCACGCTGAAACGAAACGGCAGTGATTTCTCGGCATCGATCTTTGCGGCCTTGCTGGATGCTGAATCGATCACGATCTGGACCGACGTCGACGGCGTGCTCAGCGCCGACCCGCGGCGCGTGCCGGACGCGATAGTAATTCCCGATCTCTCTTATCAGGAAGCATCAGAGCTGGCCTATTTCGGCGCGAAAGTCATTCATCCGAACACGATGTTTCCCGCGATCACGCGCGGCATTCCCATCTGGATCAGAAACACCTTCAAACCGGACGCCCGCGGCACCGCGATCTCGGCCAAGCCAAAATCCGAAATGCCGATCAAGGGTTTTGCCACCGTGGACGAGATGACCCTGATCAATGTCGAGGGCACCGGCATGAGCGGTGTCCCTGGCGTCTCGCACAAACTCTTCGGGGCGCTGCACGCCGTAGATGTTTCCGTCGTGATGATTTCGCAGGCGAGTTCGGAGCACTCGATCTGTTTTGCCGTGCCTGCCCGACAGGCTGACCTCACGAAAACGACCCTTGAAGACGCTTTCGAAGCGGAGATCCGCCGTGGCGCCATACAGACTATCGAGGTCGTCGATAACTGCTGCATTCTGGCTATGGTTGGCGACGGGATGATCGAACGGACCGGTATCGCCGGCAAATTTTTCCACGCGCTCGGCAAGGCAGGCGTCAACGTGCGCGCGATCGCGCAAGGATCGTCAGAGCGAAACATCTCGGCAGTCATCGAGCAACACGAATCAACGAAAGCGCTGCGTGCGGTGCATTCGGCCTTCTATCTCTCGCCCCAAACGATTTCAGTAGGCGTAATTGGAACAGGTTTGATCGGCGGAGCCTTTCTAAACCAACTCGCCGAACGCATTCATCTATTAAAAACGGAGCGCGGCATCGATCTGCGCGTGCGCGGAATAATGAACAGCCGCAGGATGCTCCTGCACGATCGTCATTTGGATTTGGAAGGATGGCCCGATCGGTTGGAAGCTTGTGATGCTGAGGCGGACTTGGCGCGGTTTGTGGAACACATTCACCCCGGTCACCTGCCTCACGCAGTCATCGTTGACGCGACCGCCAGCGCCGAGCTGCCGCGCCAGTATGAATCGTGGCTCAAGAGCGGACTCAACATCGTCACCCCGAACAAGAAAGGAAATGCGGGACCGTTTAATGAATATCAGAAACTGCACGACGCAGTGCGTGAGTCGGGCCGATATTTTCTTTACGAAACGAACGTCGGCGCCGGGTTGCCGATTATTCACACGCTTCGCAATTTGCTCGACACGGGCGACACGATAATTCGTATCGAAGGAATTCTTTCCGGCACGCTTTCGTACCTCTTCAACTCGCTCGACGGCACGAAACCCTTCTCCGAAATCGTGCGCGCCGCCCACCAGCAGGGATTCACTGAACCCGATCCTCGCGACGATCTTTCGGGAATGGATGTCGCCCGCAAACTGATCATCCTCGCCCGCGAGATCGGTCTCGAGATCGATTTGGAGGACGTGCGCGTCGAGAGTCTGGTGCCGGAAAACCTGCGCGGCTCGAGCCCTGAAGATTTTCTTGACGGTCTCGTAGATCACGATCAGGCGATCTCCGAATTAGTGCGCGAGACGCAGGCGCGGCAGCACGTTTTGCGTTACGTTGGCGCCGTCGAGGCCAATGGAAACGTATCTGCTTGTCTGCGATCCTTTCCTGCCGATCATGTCTTCGCGAATCTCACGGGCGGCGACAACATCGTGAGCTTTCAGACCGCGCGCTACAACACTCAACCTATGATCGTGCGAGGTCCGGGCGCAGGCCCCGAGGTGACTGCGGCGGGCGTGTTCTCGGATTTGCTACGACTGGCTTCGCTTCTGGGAGCCCCGCTATGAACGCCGCCACCGCGTTTGCTCCCGCCACGGTATCGAACGTCGCCGTCGGCTTCGATATTCTGGGATTTGCCATCGAAGGTGTCGGCGATGTGGTGACAGTCTCGAAGATCGAACGGCCCACCGTTTTGATTAGTGAGATCGTCGACCATACCGGGAGTCTGAGTGAGTTCGAGCTGCCCTCGACCCGAAACAAAACGCTGCCACTGCCGGCCTCACCAAATTGCGCGCCGATCTTAAGTTGGAGTTCGGCTTCGAGGTGAGTCTTCGCAAAGGCATTTGGATCGGATCCGGCATGGGGGGCTCTGCAGCTTCAGCGGTTGGCGCCGTTGTAGCCGCGAATGAACTGTTGCCTAATCGCCTATCCAGAGAGGAATTGTTGAAATATGCGCTCGCGGGCGAGGAAGTAGCGAGTGGTTCAGCGCACGCAGACAACATCGCGCCCTGTCTCTTCGGCGGATTGACTTTGGTAATCGCGACCAATCCCGTGCGGGTCGTTTCGATTCCGGTGCCCAAAGAAATTCTCACGGTGCTGGTCCATCCACGTCATCGAGTTGAAACTCGCCGCGCGCGCGACATACTCAAGACCGAAGTGCCGCTGGCCGATCATGTGCGACAGTCCGCGCATCTTGGCGGTTTCATTGCCGCTTGTTACTCGAACGATCTTGACTTGATTAAAGATTCG
>QHXG01000480.1 GCA_003222845.1 Acidobacteriota bacterium
TACTGCCTGCACGGCGGCACCTGCCCATGTATTGAGGCTGTTGCTAGCAGGAACGATGGCATTGTGAGTATTTTCGTCACCTAGTGACGAGTGAATTTAGGCAGGCCTTTCAAGGCCTGTGAGGGAGATAAGAAATAATCTTCGTCGCGTAGCGACGATTGAGGAGTCGTCGTGATTCAGGCGTCGCTGACGCGACGCGATTGTCGAATTGGCCGTTGTGCCGGCCTTGAAAGGCCGGCCTAAAGTCATGTCGTCGCTACGCGACGGTCACGCGATTGAGAAATGAGTAATTCATCCGGTCTTCGCACTGGCAATGGGGATAACGTTCGCGTTCTTTTTCTTTTGTCGCTCTTCGTAAGTATCATCTTTGACTTCGATCTGGCGCGCGCGAAAGGCGTCCCATAGGACATCATTAACCTTCGCCCTCTCTCGCAAACGCTGGACGGCTACAGTGGGATGAACAATAAGCACGTACTTGTATCGTTGGTTACCAATTCGCTTTGTCAAGATGAATCCATTCTTTTCAAGGACTTTCATTCTTTCATGCCATGACCGAACCGCCCGAGGTCCGAAATACCCTGCGCCGTAAGCATGAGCTGCCTCATCCGTCATTTCAACGATGCCGCCGTCGATGTGCCGAGAAAGAAGTTCCAGATATACACCGCTAGGGTCATAATTACCGCTCAGCTCTTTGGATGAGAGCAACTCAAGTATAAGCGAAGAGTCCGTGGTGCTTTGAACCAGCCTTTCTCATTTTCGCCGGTCCACGCATCTTCGTCCTTGAAAAATTCATTGCGAAGTCTTTCGCGCTTTTCTGCGCCGACAGTTCTTTTCGCCATACTTGTCTCCTTTCGTTATCGTTTGGCTTGGCACGAAGCGCGCCATATCGCGCCAAGCCTTCGCCGCATCAGTCACCAATACGAGAGGAGTTGAGCTACGATGTCTTATGATTATAGAAGATCATGCGGCGCGATCAACGACTCTGATTCGTTGGCTTGGTAGTGTAAGGCGGCGTTTTCGGCGCAGTCTACTAACTGAGTCATCGCAAAGCCGCTCCGCTGGATAGTCTACGGGCCAAAAATCGCGCTCTTGGAGTTCGCGAAAGGAAAACAAACGTTTTTCTGGAAGTTTTCGTGGGGTGGGCCGTTGATTTTACGGGGATTCCGTATCTTGGGTTTAATGGTATATGTAGTTTCTAAGGTGGATAGAGTATGCACAGTATCATGGGTTTGGCTTAGAAATTGAGATTGCTGCCACCAAGCGGCGGCCTACTGCGATTCTTGTTCCAACAGTTGCTTCGCCTTCTCTAATTCCTGCATGCGATCTTTATCCACAGTTGGATATTTCAAATGCAGCGATTTGAGTTTTGAGATGATGATGTCGGCGACGGCGATGTGGGTGAACCATTTGTGATCGGCGGGGATCACGTACCACGGCGCCCATTTAGTGCTCGTGTGGCTGAATACGTTTTCGAAGGCCTGGTGATAATCGTCCCAGCACGCTCGTTCCTTCACATCGTTTGCAGAAAACTTCCAATTCTTTTCCGGTGTATTCAGGCGGGCCAGGAAACGCCGGCGCTGCTCTTCGCGCGAGACGTTGAGAAAGAATTTCAGAACCTCAACGCCGTTGTGGACCAGATAACGCTCGAAGTCGTTAATCTCACTGAAGCGTCGCTTCCAAATGTCCTTCGTCAAGGTCTCAGGAGGTAACTGCTGGGTGTGCAGAAACTCCGGATGAACTCGCACCACCAACAGTTCCTCGTAATAAGAGCGATTGAAGATGCCGATGCGCCCGCGTTCGGGAACAGCCTTGTGATATCTCCAAAGGTAGTCGTGGTCCAACTCTTCGGCGGAGGGCGCTTTGAACGAAAAGACCTGCGTGCCTTGCGGGTTGACGCCGGACATCACGTGCTTGATGGTGCCGTCTTTGCCGGCGGCGTCCATCGCTTGAAAGATGATCAGCAAAGCATAAGTGTTCTGCGCGTAAAGAACGTCTTGATATTCCGCCAGACGACTGGTGTCCGCCTCGAGCTTCTCGCGCGCTTCATCCTTGCTCTGATATTTTCCGGTGGAGCCGGGATCGAAGTCTTTCAGACGAATCTTTTTTCCCGGCGTCACAATCAAAGCGTCGTGTTTCATGATTAGGTGCTCTTTGAAAATTGAGCCCTTCCTTACGGTCGGGCTCGTGCTCATCCTAAGAATAGACATCCTTTCGATGTCCGATATCCAGAACCGTCACACGCCTCTGACCATCGTCAATCTCGTAGATGACTCGGTAATCTCGTGATCGTATGCGCCAGCCTTCCCGCCCAGTCAATTTCTTGCAGCCTGAAGGTCTCGGGTCAGCAGCCAATGCCGCCAAAACGTCTCTTATGCGCGAGTAATTTTGTTTGGGCAAGTTCGCGAGTTGTTTCTGAGCACGACGAAGGATGAAGACTTCGTAATCCAATTACGCGCCCTCGATCTCTTTGATCGCCTGAGCGAATGGAATGGCCTTGTCGTTTGAAGCTTTCGCTTCGTCGTAGGCGCGAATTGATTCCAGTTCTTCCTGCGCCTCGAGCAGCTCTGAATATCGCTCGATACCAAGCAGGACAGCGGTCCTGTTGCCGCTTTCATCTACGACAAATTGTTCTCTGTTTGTACTCATCGGCCCGATTATAACAAACTAATCGTTACGTGTACTCATTCGCTCGTTGTCGCAGTAGTGATGCAGTTTGACAGACTGGCACGGGCGTCCCGCCCGTGAATCACGCGCAAGATGCGCCTGCCACATTCAAACTGCATGTGGAGCGTGGCGAGCGTGTCTTGCCATTCTTCCAGAACCAGTGAAGGCCAAGCGTTGTTAGTCATAATCTGGAAAACATACGACGAACTGATTGGATAAGCCAATGGTTAGCGAATTCAACTCGGCGACCTTCATTCCGCAGCCTTGCGCAGCTTGCGAAACAGGCGCGTGAAATCCTTCAGTTGATAGTTGGCATTCAAACCGCTGGGGTTGGGAAGCACCCAAAGCTTCGCAGCGCCGATTGTTTCTTCCTGTTGACCGATTTCGACATTCACGCATCCAAACGCTTTGCGGTAGGCTTCGATGCCCAGGATGGCAACGATGCGCGGGCGATAACGGCTCACCTTTCTTCTCAAAATGCGGCCGCCCTTGACGAAATCTTCATTAGCCAATTCGGACGCCGACGCGGTCGCGTGCGAGACAACATTGGTGATGCCTATGTTGTTCTTCAATAACTCGCGCTCATCAAATGGCGACAGCAACCGATCGGTGAATCCGGATTTGTGCAGCGCCGGCCAGAAACGATTTCCCGGTCGCGCAAAATGATGGCCGACTGCGGCGGTGTACAATCCGGGATTGATACCACAGAAAAGGACGCACAGGTTTTTTGCGATGACATCGGGCACGGTTTTGCCTTTGGCTTCGACCAACTGTGCCTTCGACGGCTTGAAGGGTGTTTCTGACGATTTCCGCGAACGTTTGCCTGCCATCGCTTTGCTTTTAAGGTAAAGGCGGAAGGAAAATCAAGCGATTGGATCGAACCGCCGAGGGCGCAGAGGCTGTTACAGAACCGGGAGCGGTAGCGACCGGCCTTCAGTAAATGCGCATCTCTTAAGAAAACACAAGGCCGGTCGCTGCCGCTCGCGGTTCTGTAACGCTCTGCGGTTAATTTCATTTTGCCAAGAACGAAGAACAAAGCCAAAGCTCAGCCTTGCAGCCGCGCGCGAATTGCAAGCATGCCGGAGATTATTCATCCAATGCTGGCTACGCTCGTCGATGAACCGTTTTCAAATCCCGAATGGATCTTTGAAACCAAGTGGGACGGCTTTCGCTCGATCTGTTTTATCCGTCACGGCAAAGCACGCTTGGTGTCGCGCAATCAACTGGAGATGACGGCCCAGTATCCCGAGCTGGCTCCGGTCGCAAAGCAGATTAACGCGAAGGAAGCGATTCTCGATGGCGAGATTGTGGCGCTTGACAAAAATGGCATGCCGCGATTTCAACTCCTGCAACCACGCGGAGGCCGCAAGGGCGGCGTCGAAGCGTTGCGCGGCAAAGGACACATCGTCTATTACCCTTTCGATCTGCTCTATCGCGATGGATACGATTTGATGTCATGTCCATTGATCGAGCGCAAGGCAATGTTGGAAGACATTCTGAGTCCCGCCAACTTCATCAA